>WLDZ01000099.1 GCA_009704515.1 Actinomycetota bacterium | reverse complement strand
TTCTTGATGCTTTGAAAATTCGAGTAAGCATCGGGCCTTCACATACATCGCATCGAGTGGCCCATGGATCCCAACAAATCCATTCCTATTGCACTCCGTCAGTACCATCGATGCCATTTCATAGGCACTTCGATACTCCCCGCGTTGATGAAGAGCCATCGCCTCAATGGAGAGAATGAAGGCATGGGAAGTAGGAAGAAGAGTTTCGTGGCTCATTACCTTTACAGAGGCTGCAATTTCTTCAACGCGCTCGGTATCATCAAAAATGTAATGCCTAGTTGCAAGTACGCGCAAAAGATTAATTTGGTCATCAATTCCGAGGTAGATATTTGGAGATTCATAGATTGCTCGCTGCACATTTCGGTCAACATCTTCGAAATTACCCACGCTCAGATTGATATAGGCCTGAATTCCGGCAAGATATTGCAGATAGAACTCTTTCGCTGGTGATTTTTCTGCGCCGGCTGCGAGGCGTTCTGATTCGATCTTCACCGCAGAGAAATCTAAATTTACGAGTAATCCAACTATCTTTACAGTTAAGCTCTTTAGATATCCCTCATCGGGATTAAGTGCGGCAAAAGCCGACCACCGGACCAAGTCTCCACCTAAACCTTGCGCCTGCTTCATGCGTGCTGCATCCGGAAAGAGTTCGGCAATCTTTGCAGCATCTCCTGCCTGAAATGCATGCTCAATTGCTAGCGGAATATCTCTTCTCTTCTCAAAGTAGCCAATAAGGCTTTGATGCAGCGCCTGCTTTATCTCAGGTTTAGCACGCATTCTCTCAAGTAAGACTTCTCGAATCATAGGAGAGAAAACTAGGGTTTGATTTCTTTGGCGTGAAGGTGTGAAAATTTCCCCTTTTATCGAAATAGCTGTAATTAGATCAAAGGAGTAATCCTTGCCGAGCAAATACTCGGCAAGTTCGTAATCAAAGACTTCAACGACAGATAGGGTTTCTACTGTTTTAACCACCTTTGAATCGAGGTTGCTCACGACAAATAGCGCTAATTCTCGCAAGGGCTCAGTGTGAGAACTCATTAATCGAGAGATATCTAAATCAAAACTCTTGCTTTGCATATGTTCAATGAGCAGTGAAGTAGCAGCCGGCCATCCTTGTGCAGAATTCAAAATCTCTCTACTTTTGTTATCTAATTTTGGTTCAGCATTTTGCGTAAGAGCGGTGATTTCTTCATCGCTAAAACGCAAATCTTCAATTGTTAAAGTCTTAATTGGCCCTCGCGAAGCACAGGTTGCATATATGGATTCAATTGATTCACTTCGTATCACTACAAAGTGAACATTGCTAGGAAACTGTTCGAGAAGTCGATTTGCAATATCGACATCGGATGAACGTTCAGTTCTTAAATTATCGAGCACGAAGATAAAATCTTCATTATGCTGCAGCAATTCGTTTCCCCAACGACGCACTACTTCAGTGGGTCGCATCGGTTGCTCTTTCTCAAACCATGCACCAAAACCTGGGATAAGGTTTCGTGTTGCAGCAATCATCATTGCCGACATCTCATTGAGTGAGTCGGCTTCGGCAACAGTCATCCAAATAACTTTTTTGCCCTGCGCCCATTGCGCAACAAGAGAACTCTTTCCATAACCGGCAGGGGCGATCACGAAGGTTGTCCCTGGTGCGCTGTTATCCAATAAAGGAAAAAGGTGTTTACGGGCGAGATAACCTGGTGGAAGTGTCGGTATATGAGTGCGCGAAATTGTCACCCCTGAAAGAGTCTTCATATCACCCGACATGCGCAAAGTTTCTCGCAGAAAGGGGTTAGAAAAAAGGGTAAATCACCCCGAGAGGGGTGATATCAGAGGGTGAAAGATTTGAGGTGAGGGCGTTAGGCCGAGACGTCAAATGCCTCAGCAAGCACAGCGAGTGCATCGTCAAGCAAGGCGTCAGAGATAACAAGTGGCGGCAAGAAACGAATCACATTGCCATAGGAACCTGCAGTCAAAATCAATACGCCCTTGCTCTGGCAATACTTGATCACCTTTGCCATTAACTCTGGATTCGGATCTTTACTGCCAGCCTTAACAAGTTCGATTGCCACCATTGCACCACGACCGCGAATATCACCAATCTCTGGATGCTTTGCAGCGATTGCGCGGAGGGCTGTGAAGAGAATCTTTTCGATATCGCGAGCACGTTCTACCAAGTTCTCTTTTTCAATTGTCTCAATTGCGCCAAGGGCGGCAGCGCAGGCAATTGGGTTTCCACCGTAGGTGCCACCCAGGCCGCCGACATGTGATGAATCCATGATCTCGGCCCGCGCAGTTACTGCAGCAAGTGGAAGTCCACCTGCTATTCCCTTGGCGGTCACGATCATATCTGGCTCAACATTTTCGTTATTTACTGCGAACCAATCACCGGTTCGAGCAAACCCTGATTGAACTTCATCTGCAATGAAAACAATTTTGTGCTCTGTAGCAAAACTTTGGAGCCCTGGAATAAAGCCCTTTGGTGGCACTATAAAGCCACCTTCGCCAAGAATTGGCTCGATGATGATTGCTGCAACATTATGTGCGCCAATTTCTTTCTCAATCTTGGTTTTAACAATCTTGAGTGCATCTTCGGTGATCGTCTCTGGGTTACCTGTCCAGCGATAGGTATATGGCAATGGCATACGATAAATCTCGCTAGCGAAAGGCCCAAAACCATCTTTATACGGAATGTTCTTGGCGGTAAGAGCCATAGTTAAATTAGTACGACCGTGATAAGCGTGCTCAAAGACAACAATTGCCTGACGCTTTGTGTAGTGACGCGCAATCTTGATCGCGTTTTCAACAGCTTCAGCACCAGAATTTTGCAAGATTGATTTCTTTGCAAATGATCCAGGAGTCATTCTGTTCAAAGCTTCACATACCTCGATATAACCCATATATGGCGCTGTTGTGAAGTTGGTATGAGTAAATGCTGCAACAGCTTCTTGCACGCGAGCGACAACGCGAGGCGCTGAATTACCTACGGTGGTAACACCGATTCCTGAACCCAGATCAATGATGCGATTGCCATCGATATCTTCGAGAATCGCGCCAGATGCACGCTTAATAATCACTGGAATCGCCATACCTAGCCCACCAGAAACCGCATCCTTGCGACGCTGCATTGCAGCAGTTGAAAGTGGCCCTGGAATCTCAGTAGCCAGATGACGGGTTTGTGCGAGCTCTTCGGTCATGGCTCAAGTCTAAACCCTCTCCCCCGTAATGCCAGCCGAAGAGAACCACGACAGAGGCTAGGCTTAGCGGGTGAGTGAACTACGAGAGAACGCACCGTTACTAGATTCTTATCTTTCATATTTCGAGAGCGCTCGCACTCCTTTTACTATTCCTGGCCACAAGCAGAGAACTTCACAGATTGATGCAGATCTTGGCGCTGTTGTTGATAGTGACATACCTCTCTACGGCGGTCTCGATGAAATCAAGTTAACCAACCAGACTTTACGTAAAGCCGAATCACTGGCCGCGCAGTTGTGGGGTGCGGAATACGCACGTTTTTCAACTGGCGGATCTACCCATGCAAATCAAGCAATTATTCTTGCGCTCGGTGCACCGGGTGAAAAGGTTGCAGTTTCTCGTACTGCACACCGATCAATATTGAGTGCTCTAGTTCTAGCTGGCCTTGAGCCAATCTGGATGGTTCCAACAATTGATACAACTACTGGCGTGCCTATTGGAATAAGTGTTGAAGAACTAGCTCGTGCGCTGCAGCAAGAACCAATTGCAGTTTTACTGACTGAACCTGGTTATCTCGGCACTCTCTCTGACTTGCCTGCATTAATCGAATTGGCGCACGAGCAAAATGTGCCGGTAATTGTGGATGCTGCCTGGGGCGGACACTTTGGATTTCACAATGAGTTACCGAACCATGTCATCGCATTTGGTGCCGATGCTTTGATTACAAGCGTTCATAAGGCGCTCCCTGGCTATAGCGCTAGCGCTCTGCTTATTGCGCAAGGAAAGTATTTAGATTTAGATCGTCTTGAACAAAGTTTCGAAACAACACACACCACTTCCCCTGCTGGTGCGCCTCTCGCATCAATCGATGGCGTGCGTGCATTGCTGCAACTTCGTGGCCCCGAACTTATTGGCAAACTGCTTGATAACGTCATCCACTTTAAAAATATTGTGCAGGGCGAATTCGCCCTTCCGATCTTTCTCTATCCCTTCGACTTTCCGGCGGGGCGCTTTGACCCCACCAAAATTGTGCTGCGGGTGCAGCAATTAGGCGCCTCTGGGGTAGAGATTGAAAAAGAATTACAGAGTGCTGGTATCCGGGTAGAGATGGCCGATAGAGACACGATCGTCTTTCTAGCTACCCTGGCCGATCGTCGCGAAGATTTTGATGCTTTAGCAGAGGTGTTGATTCCGATTCTTAAGCGTCACCAAGAGCAACGTCGCGAAAGTGCCACAGCGCTGAGTTGGTCTGTTGTTCCTGAACGCGCGATTTCGATGCGCGAAGCGTATTTCTCAAAGACTGTCATGGTTGATGCTGCTAATGCAGTTGGACGAATTTCTGCAGACTTGATTGCACCATATCCACCTGGAGTAGCAGTCGTAGCACCGGGTGAAGTACTTACTAAAACAATTATTGACGGGTTAGCTGCATCAAAGAAAGCAGGAGTGCGAAT
>WLDZ01000098.1 GCA_009704515.1 Actinomycetota bacterium | reverse complement strand
TCTATGGATATTCATCATCACTGACCTTCGCTGGCATTCAACAAGCAGTTCTTGGCAATGCCGGAAACGATGTCTTCCTGCTGATCGGCCTCGCCTTTATCTCGGTAGGACTGCTCTTCAAAATTGGCGCTTTCCCATTCCATGCCTGGTCACCTGATGTTTATCAAGGTTCGCCAACTGCAATTACTGCATTCATGGCTGCGGCAACAAAAGTTGCTGCATTCGGTGCGATTCTTCGTATCTTCTATGTCTCATTCGCTAACGCAGAATGGCAATGGCGTCCAGCACTTGTTGTAATCGCAATTGCAACAATGCTTTTTGGTTCCTTGGTTGCAATCGCACAACGCGATGTAAAGCGCATGCTCGCTTACTCTTCTATAGCTCACGCAGGTTTCTTGCTCTCAGGCGTATACGCACTGAGCAAATCTGGACTTGATGCATCTATTTTCTATCTCTTTGCATACGGTGTAGCAACAGTGGGTGGTTTTGCAATCGTTTCATTAATTCGTGATTCCAGTGGTGAAGTTACAGACCTCAATCGCTGGAGCGGACTCGGTAAACGCTCACCAATCGTTGCTTCCACATTCGCTTTCTTCTTACTTGCCTTTGCTGGTATTCCATTAACAAGCGGATTTATTGGAAAGTTCTCAATCTTCTCGGCGGCATATGAATCAGGAAGCCTGGCAATTTTGATTGCTGGTGTTCTTTCATCTGCAATTGCCGCCTTCTTCTATATTCGCGTGATTGTTCTTATGTTCTTTAAGGATCCGGTTGAAGATGGAACAAGCGTTGTGATTCCTTCAGCACTCACAACAATCACAATTACTATCTCAGCTCTGATCACGTTGATTCTGGGAGTCTTTCCAGCACCACTTGTTGACTTCATCGCATCTACCGCTTCATTCTTGCGCTGATGTCACCTAAAGCCATTTCTACAATCGGAATTCCAGGAATGGCACCTGCCCTTGAGGCAGAGCTCTCTATCGGCATGAAGGAAGTGGAAACACTTCTGCTAAGCCACATTCAAGGTAAGTACCCCCTTGTAGAAGAGGCTTCACGGCATTTAGTTTCAGCCGGCGGCAAACGACTACGTCCATTGCTGACACTTCTCGCTTCTCACTATGGGGATAAAACCAGAGCAGGCATCATCGAATCCGCAGCGGTCTGTGAATTGACGCATGTAGCCACGCTTTATCACGATGATGTTATGGATGAAGCCCCATTGCGACGCGGGGTAGAAAGCGCCAATAATCGTTGGGGTAATACAGTTGCAATTCTCACTGGTGATTATCTCTTTGCAAAGGTTTCAGCGCTCCTTGCCGATATTGGTCCCGAAGCAGTTCGTTTGCAAGCACATACCTTTGAAAGATTGGTTATCGGCCAGATTATGGAGACCCAAGGGCCGGCTGCAGGGGTAGATCCACTCACACATTACTTGGGCGTTGTTGCAGATAAGACTGGCTCGCTAATCTCAGCATCGGCTCGTTTTGGTGCAATGGTCTCTGGCGCGCCAGATGAGATAAAGGAAACCCTCACAGTCTTTGGTGAAAAAATTGGTATCACTTTTCAATTAGCGGATGATGTTATTGATATCGCAAGCGATTCTCTTGAATCAGGTAAAACTCCAGGCACTGACCTTCGTGAAGGTGTTCCTACGCTAGTGACTTTAAATGTGATCACCATGAATCGCCCTGAAGATCGCGATTTAATCGAGCATTTACGCGGCCCAATTAAGGATGAAGCAATTGTTGCTGAAGTCTTAGCTACCTTGCGCGTGCACCCTGCGCTAGACCTGGCTCGAGAGCAGATGTTGCAATACGCAAGAGAAGCCCGTGCGGCACTTGGCCCCTTGCCGGTAAACGATGTGACAGGTGCGCTATATCTCTTGTGTGATGCGATTATCGACCGCTCTGCTTGAGCGAAGTAAATCAAAAGCTAAAGTCACCAACGCACACCAGATAATCAAGAAACCAACCCAGCGGGCGGTAGACATCGCTTCGTGGTTGATCCATACCCCGATTGCGAATTGAATAGTCGGAGTGATGTATTGCAAAAGCCCAATGACGGTGTAGGGCAGCCTTGTTGTTGATCCGTTAAATAGCAATAACGGAACAGCGGTCACGATTCCGGCACTGATTAATAAAAGCGTGAGACCTAGATCTTTTCCGAATTGAGCCTTGCCGCTATTTTCGAGAATAAGCAAGAAGGTTACATAGGGGAGAAGCGAAATCATTGTTTCGATAGTTAGCCCCTCAAGTGCGCCTAAATCAAGGACTTTTTTAACGACACCATAGCTTCCCCATGAAAAAGCTAAACCAAGTGCAACCCATGGAAGGCGTCCGTAATCAATAGTGAGTACAGCTACACCAACGGTGGCGATGCCAACAGCAATCCATTGACCTCGCCGCATCTTCTCCTTGAGCAGAATTACTCCGAAAGCAATCATTACCAACGGGTTGATGTAATAACCGAGAGATGCCTCAACGACGTGGCCATTATTGGTAGCCCAGATGTAGACAATCCAGTTAATCGAGACAAGAACAGAAGTCAGCGTCAGTCCTAGAAGAATCTTTATATCACGCAATCGCACAAACATCGCTCGCAACTTCTTGCTAAAGGCAAGAACAATCATGCAGAAGATAAAAGTCCAGAGCGCACGATGAGCCACAATTTCATAAGGAGTTGCAGGTTTGAGGAGTGGCCAAAAGAGTGGGAAGAGCCCCCAAAAAATATAGGCTGAGAGGCCAAAAATTAACCCGAGTGATTTCTCACTTCTTACGCTACTCACAGATAAATCTTAATTAGCGGTAATTAGTAAATTGCACGGCGAAGTCAAAGGGACCTTCTTTTATCTGTGTAATGGCATCTTGCAGATCATCGCGAGATTTTGAGGAAACCCGAAGTTCATCGCCTTGGATTTGAGTCTTAATGCTCTTTGGGCCTTCATCGCGCAAAAACTTAGCAATCTTCTTGGCGTTCTCGGTTGATATTCCTTCTTTTAATGTACAACCAATCTTGTAAATCTTTCCAGAAAGCGCTGGCTCACCAGAATCAAGGTGCTTCAGCGATACGCCACGCTTAATCATCTTCTCTTTAACAACTTCTAAAGCAGCTTTCGCTCGCTCTTCTGTACCAGCTTCAATCTTTATTGTCTCTCCACTGAGCTCTACAGATGTGCCTGTGTTCTTGAAATCGAAGCGAGTATCAATCTCGCGAATTGCTTGATTAATTGCGTTATCAAGTTCCATACGATCTATCTTTGAAACTACATCGAAACTGCTGTCAGCCATTGATTTCGGCCCTTTCACTCATTAGAAAAGAAGGCGATTTTTCATCCTTACGAGGCTAAGGTATCCTTTCCGCTCGTACTACCAAAGTGCCGCAACACTTTGACCCTGGCGGGTTGCCCGAGCGGCCAATGGGAGGGGACTGTAAATCCCCCGGCTCTGCCTTCGAAGGTTCAAATCCTTCACCCGCCACCAGTTCTTTGCTTGCAATCTAGCCAACCTAAAGTGTTGACTATAAGATTTTAAAATGAGCGAACATGCATCGGATAGTGACAGAAGTAAATGTCCAGTTCATGAGATTCGCAGGGTACCGATTGATGGAACTCCTTTAACTCCCTCCAGCATATTTAATGATTGGCGCAAAGAAGGTGCTGCGACGCCTTTGGAATATGAGGATGGCCATCAAGGCCTCGTTGTTACGCGATATGAATTAGCCAAGCTCATCCTGGAAGATAAACGATTTAGCCAGAAGCCGATAAGAATGCCTCTTCATCAGATTAACCGTGAAGAGTCTGAACCAGGAATCAACATTATTAATGGTGAGCTTGCAACCGCTACTGATCTTGACCCAGGGAATTTACTATTTTTAGATGGTGAACAACACCTCAAGATTAGGCGGGCAGTTACTAGTCGTTTTTCGGTTCGCTCAGCCAAAGGATACGAATCTGATATCAAAGAAATAGTTTCCAAGCAGATCAAAAACCTCATTGCCCAGGGTTCGCCCGTTGACCTGACCGAACATTATTCACAACCCATCTCAGCAGCTGGCCATGCCCGCGTTCTAGGAATTCCTGAATTTTTACAGGAGGAATATACAAAATTATTTGTATATGAATCAGAAGAGATTAAAAAGATTGAATATCTGCGAAAAGTTCTAGCTGTTAAGAGAGAGTCTCCTGCAGATGATGCTCTCAGTGACCTAGTAAATTCAGATTTGCTAGTTGAAGAGATAGAAGGTCTGACACTTTCGTTAATGGTCTCTGGAAGAGATAACGTTGCCTACATGATTTCCACAGGGATTGTGGCTCTTCTAAAGCATCCAAATCAACTCCAAGCACTTCGGGACAATCCAGAGTTGATTGACGGAGGAATTGAAGAATTACTGCGCATCAGTGCAGTCTTTTTAACGATGTTCCCTCGAACCGCAATGGAAGATGTTGAAATCGATGGGGTGAAGATTGCTCGTGGTCAATCAGTATCGGTATCAGCAGTAGCTGCCAATCATGATGAGAGACAGTATCTCGATCCAAATCGATTTGATTTAACCCGTGATGCATTTGGTCACTTAGGTTTTGGAAATGGAATTCATGGTTGCCTCGGTCAACAAGTAGCTCGGATTGAAATCAAAGAGGGAATAATGCAAT
>WLDZ01000097.1 GCA_009704515.1 Actinomycetota bacterium | reverse complement strand
TCCATCTCAAATTTGCTATATGAAGCCTTTGCCTGATCAACGCGAGATTGCGCTTCATCGCGCGCTTTCATCAAACGGGCAATCTCTTCAGCATTTGCTTCGAGTCGTGCCGCCAGTGACTTTATATGTCCTTCTTGGCGAGCGGTGCCTTCGCGCATATCTGCAATCGCACGTAGCGCTGCATCGATTGTTGCCTCTTCGCCCTTAAGTCTCTCTTCGAGTGCAGCTAAATCAAGTGTCGCCTTCGCCAAAGTTTCATTTGCAACAAGTGTTTCGTTTCGTAGTACAGACTCTTCATCTCGTAATGATTGTGCCTCGGCCTCAAGAGCTACCGGATCGCGCCCAGCGGAGCGCGCTTCCTCAGCCTCTTCTGCAAGAAAGCGGGATCGTTCTTGGGCCAATGATTGGGTTCCACGGAACTTTTCACGGAGCGAGTTAAGAGAATAGAAATTTTCTTGCGCTGCAATAAGTAAAGGAGATTCTTCTGCTGCAATGCGATCAAGTTCTTCTTCGCGTCGTCGCATCTTATCTAGTTCGGCTTCGACAGAGGCGCGTCGCTCACGAAGTGCGTTCTCGTCAGCTACTTCGGCGTCAAGAGTTTTTGAGAATGCAATGTAATCATCAGCCAAAAGACGAAGTTTGGCATCGCGAAGATCTGCTTGGATTGTCGCTGCCTTCTTGGCGACCTCCGCCTGTTTACCAAGGGGGCGCAGTTGGCGGCGAAGTTCAACAGTGAGATCGTTGATACGAGCAAGGTTGGCTTGCATCGAATCAAGTTTGCGAATCGCTTTCTCTTTACGCTTGCGATGCTTAAGCACGCCAGCTGCTTCTTCAATATAGGCGCGGCGCTCTTCTGGAGTCGCCATCAATATCGCTTCGAGTTGACCTTGGCCAACCATCACATGCATTTCACGGCCGATTCCTGAATCACTCAAGAGTTCTTGAATATCAAGTAGTCGTGAAGCATCGCCATTGATTTGGTATTCACTTTGACCATTACGGAAAAGAATTCGAGAGATTGTTACTTCTGAAAATTCAATAGGGAGTGCGCCATCTGAGTTATCAATGGTGAGCGAAACTTCAGCACGGCCAAGTGGAGCACGCCCAGATGTGCCTGCGAAAATCACGTCTTCCATCTTTCCGCCACGCAAAGATTTTGCGCCTTGCTCGCCCATCACCCAGGTCAAGGCGTCGGCAACGTTTGATTTTCCCGATCCGTTAGGTCCGACCACGCAGGTGATTCCGGGCTCGAGGCGAAGAGTGGTCGCCGATGCAAAGGATTTAAATCCTTTGAGGGTCAAGCTCTTCAAATACACGGCGTAAACCTACCTTGCGCAAGGGTTATGCGATAAATGCGACTCAGCTCAACTTCAACTTGAGGGTTTTTAGGAAATTATTCGCTCTCTGGCTTTGCTGTGATTGATGCGCTGAGAATTTCAAAAGCACTTCGCGCCGCGGACTGTTCTGCCTCGCGCTTGCTTTTTCCAGTGCCGGTAGAGAGCTCTTCTCCACCAACTAGGGCTATAGCGATAAAGCTCTTGTCGTGATCTGGCCCGCTCTCGGTAACTCTGTACTCAAGAGATGCTTTGCCAAGTGATGCGACAAGCTCTTGCAAAGCTGTCTTTCCATCTAGACCAGCACCCATAGCCATTGCGCTATCAAGAGTTGAGGCAATTAAACGACGGAGGCATTCAGCCGTTTTTTCAAAACCTGATGTCATATAGATTGCGCCGATGAGAGCTTCAAATGCATCTGCAAGGAGTGAATTCTTATCACGGCCGTTAGTTACTTCTTCACCCTTGCCCAAACGAATGTATTTTCCTAATGAGAGCGAGCGCGCAATATCTGCGAGCGCACGCATATTGACTATGCCAGAGCGCAAGGGAGAGAGTCGACTTTCGTCGAGATCAGGATATTTTTTATATAACTCTTCAGTGACTACAAGTCCGAGGACAGAGTCACCTAGAAATTCAAGGCGTTCATTGGTTGCCGTTAACCCAGCTTCATAAGCAAATGAGCGATGGGTGAAAGCTAACTCAAGTAACTCGGCATCAACTTCGGTGCCTAGCTGCTTAAGTAGTTCTGAGTACAGATCAGACCTCAAGAACCTGACGACGGTTGTAAGTACCGCAAGTTGGGCAAGCTACATGGTTGAGCTTAGGCTGCTGGCACTGTGGGCAATTTGAGAGTGATGCTGCTGTTGTTTTCCACATGCTGCGACGTGAACGTGTCTTCGAACGAGACATCTTTCGCTTTGGTACTGGCACGGTAACCGTCCTTCTGCTCTGCTAGCTGAACTTCAGCCTGTATGGGGCAAGTATCGCTTAATTTTCGGCTGAACCCAAATCGAGGTCGGCTAGCCCAGCCCAACGCATATCTACCGCCCCGTGGCTATGGTCCTCAGGCAGCTTCTCCCACTTTTCCCCGCAATCTGGGCAGAGCCCGAGACACTCTTCATCACAGAGCGGGTTGACGGGCAAGCTCAAGATAATCGCATCGAGGATGGGAATCTCCAGGTTCGCCTGGTCACCTTCGACATAGAGGATATCGACCTCATCGAGATCGCCTTCAATGTCATCATCTTTACGTGAACTGCTGTGGCTCTTCTTCTTACCTTTATCGTCAGTCGGTTGATATCTATAGAGCTCCTGAATCTTGCGATCGATTTCTAGCTCGACTGGGTCCAGACAGCGAATGCATTCTCCAATAGCTACAGCGAAGATATCTGCGGTAATCAGCACGCCTTCTGTGACTGATTCACAACGCACATCAAGCTCAATCAGGTCGCCCTCAGGTACTGCAATAAGCGGTACGCCGACACGAAAAGGTGCATCAACATCTAGCTCATACTCGCGCATTTCGCCTGCACGACGTGGCAGTTCATGGATATTGAGAATAAATGCGCTCTCGACTTTACGATGAATCACTTATCGGCCCGTTACTTATCTCGTCGTTACTTATCGTCTGCAAGTTGCGAGAGGACATCCTTATCGTCAGCACCCTCTAGGCGCTCACGACCGCGAGCAACGGCCTCCATGGTCTTGTTCAAAATAACTTCTAGAGTCGCAAGTCGTCCATCAATGTAAGCCTCAACTTCTTCACGTTCGGCGGCTGCTAGATCGCGGGCTTCATCGAGAATGCGCTGCGCTTCATCGCGTGCAGATTGCACAATCGCAGTCTGTTCGACCATGCGGGATACATCCTCGCGAGCAGTTGCAACCATTGTCTCGGCGCTCACTCGCCCATCTTCGATAATCTGATCACGCGCAGCAAGAAGCTTCTCCGCTTCAAATAAATCTGCTGGGAGATAATCACGAGCACCTTCGAGGATTTCAAGAATCTCGCCGCGGTGCACGACGCACGATGCTGAGAGTGGAACTCCTCGCGCCTCTTCGATCATCGTAATCGCAGTGCTTATCTTCTCAATTGAATCCATAGCCATTTCTTTCGCCGTTCTAGTCGAGATCTCTTGGAGAGGCAGCTCTGCTCTTCAGCGCCGCATGGACATTAGCTGGAACCATTGTGGAAACATCTCCACCGTAATAGGCAAGCTCTTTAACTATTGAAGATGAAAGAAAAGAATGTGTTGGAGAAGTGGCCATAAACATAGTCTCGACTCCAGAAGCCTGAGTGTGAACCTGGGCCATCTGCAATTCGTAATCGAAATCTGTTACCGCACGCAATCCTTTTACGATGGCAGTAACCCCATTGGCTTTGCAATACTCAACTAATAGGCCAGAGCCTGAATCGACTCGGACATTCTTAAGGTGTTTCACATTGCTTGAAATAAGTTCGAGCCGCTCTTCGACTGAGAAGAGCCCATCTTTCTTGCGGTTCACGAAGACGGCAACAATGACTTCATCGAAGTGCTTACTGGCTCTTTCAATGATATCGAGGTGTCCATGTGTGATTGGATCGAAGGATCCGGGACATACTGCGCGCTTCATATGGGCAACGCTAGCAAGGAGCGGGTGAGTTATCCATTCTCAGCGCTATCTTCAGCGGAAATCGGAGCTGGAATCCCGTAAAAAATAGTGGCTTGACCGTAATTCTTCACCCTTAACTCCTCATAACCATATGGCCACGAAATCTCCTTGACCCTGCTATTTCGCTCGATTGCGATGAGTGCATCAGGATCAAGAAAATTGTTATCTTGAAGTTGCACCAGAGTCTCAACCACATCAATATCATCAACATCATATGGAGGGTCTATATAAACAAAGTGATAGCGATATTGCGATTTATCACCTAGAAAACGATGAACCCCCATCGTGTAAAGATGGAAAGATCCTTTGAGTTCTGCACTCTTGATTGAATCAAAGTTCGCTGAAATAGCTTTGCTGGCAGCTTCATCTTTCTCTACAGCATGAACAAGTGCTGCTCCACGAGAAAGTGCCTCAAGTGCAACAGCACCAGTTCCGGAATAAAGGTCGAGAACTCTCAGGCCCTCGAAATCTCCAAACTCTGAGGCCAAAGTGGAGAAGAGAGCCTCTCGCGCACGATCTGAAGTTGGCCGAGTCGCTGAAGCAACAGCAGAGATTGGTCGCCCCTTGGCAGCCCCCGCAATTATGCGCATTGCTTTCTCCCCACTTTAACTCTTGAACTTAACTCTTGTCGATAAATTCTGTTGCAGCGTCTAACTCTAACTTCTTTAGCGCCGCT
>WLDZ01000096.1 GCA_009704515.1 Actinomycetota bacterium | reverse complement strand
GATGGTCCGATTGTTGACCAAGATGGCAAGCAGCTCGGCACGCATAAAGGTGCCTACACATACACAATCGGCCAGCGCAAAGGTTTGGGTCTCACCGTTCCAACAGCAGATGGCTCACCACGCTTTGTGCTCAAGATCGAACCAGTCACAAACACAGTTGTCGTAGGTGCGCGAGAAGATTTAGCAGTGAGCAATATGAAGGGTGAAAACCCAATTATCTGTGGCCCTGCCATTGGCGCTGGTATTCATCGTGGTTTCGTTCAGATTCGTGCACATGGTGCACCACTTCCTACTTCTTACTCTTATACAGATGGATACCTCGAAGCTCAATTAGATGAACCACTCTTAGGACTTGCTACAGGTCAAGCAATGGTTATCTACGATGGCGATCGCGTGGTGGCATCAGCGACAATTTGCGAGACTTCATGAGCACCACAGATAAGAACCAAGCTCGCCATCGCATCACCGAGCTAACCCAAGAGATTCGCGATCATCAATTTAAATATTATGTTCTCGATACGCCATCAATCACCGATGCTCAGTTCGATAAGTTGCTCACTGAACTTTCAGCGCTAGAGGCAAAACACCCTGAGTTCCTTGAACCTGATTCACCTTCCCTCAAAGTCGGTGGGGGATTCTCAACTACTTTCACTCAGCATGACCACATCGAAAAGATGATGAGCCTGGATAACGTCTTTGATGCCGATGAACTTAACGCCTGGTTTGACCGCGTCGAAAAAGAATCACCATCGCCGCAATATCTATGCGAGCTTAAAGTCGATGGTCTTGCTATCAACTTGCTTTACGAAGACGGTCAACTAACTCGGGCTCTCACTCGCGGCAATGGCGTTACGGGCGAAGATGTCACTCTCAATGTAAAGACCATTAAGGGTTTGCCTCATCAGCTATCTGGCAAGAAGATTCCGTCTCAAATAGAAGTTCGCGGCGAAGTTTTCTTCCCGGTCGCAGAATTCAACCAGCTTAATGAAGAGCTAGAAGAAGCGGGTAAGCCACTCTTTGCTAACCCTCGCAACTGTGCCGCAGGTTCTTTGCGTCAAAAAGATCCACGCGTTACCGCATCACGCCAACTAAGCGTTGTGGTGCATGGCGTAGGTGCAAATGACGGCCTAGCTTTTACTAATCAATCAGGGGCGTATGCCGAACTTAAGAAGTTGGGTCTGCCAACATCAGAGCGATTCAAAGTCAGCGGCACTCGAGCTGATGTCCTTGAATTCATTGAGTATTACAACGAACATCGCCACGATGTCGAGCACGAAATTGATGGCATTGTTATAAAAGTAGATTCGATTGCGGAGCAAGCAAAGCTCGGTTTCACATCACGCGCACCTAAGTGGGCTATCGCATTTAAATATCCACCCGAGGAAGTAACCACCAAGTTATTGGATATCAAGGTCAGCGTTGGCCGCACTGGTCGAGTAACACCTTTTGCTTTTATGGAGCCAGTAAAGGTTGCCGGTTCTACCGTTACCAACGCAACCCTTCACAATCAAGAAGAGATCGAGCGCAAAGGTGTTCTGATTGGCGATACCGTCATTATTCGCAAAGCTGGAGATGTTATTCCTGAGGTTCTTGGACCAGTTCTTGAAAAGCGCACTGGCAAAGAGAAAAAATTTGTTATGCCGACGCATTGTCCTGAATGTGGCTCACAGCTCAAAGCGATTACTGAAGGCGACGTTGATATTCGCTGTACCAATCAACGCAGCTGTCCTGCACAGTTGCGTGAGCGAATCTTCTATATCGGTTCTCGCGCAGCCCTCGATATCGATGTTCTCGGGCTTGAGGCCGCAATCGCGTTGCTGGCCGATAAAATCATTGAAGATGAAGGCGATCTCTTTAATCTGACTGAAGCGCAGTTAGTGAAATCACCTTTCTTTACTAAGAAAGATGGAACGCCAGGAAAAAACGTTGAAAAACTTTTGGCAGCGCTAGAGGAAGCAAAAACTCGTCCACTCTGGCGAACAATCGTCGCACTATCGATTCGCCATGTTGGACCAACCTCAGCTCAGGCCCTCGCAACCCGCTTAGGTTCAATTGATGCAATTACAAAAGCAACAGTTGAAGAACTTGCCGATATCGATGGTGTTGGTGCAGTAATTGCCGAATCAATCGCTGAATGGTTTAACGTTGATTGGCATAAAGAGATTGTGAAGAAGTGGTCCAGTGCTGGCGTTGTAATGCAAAATATTGCAGGCGAGGCGAAGCCACAGACATTGGCAGGCCTTACATTTGTTGTAACAGGCGGACTTGAAAACTTCACGCGTGATTCAATTGCCGAGACAATTACAGCTCATGGCGGAAAGCCATCTTCATCTGTTTCAAAGAAAACTGATTATCTCTTGGTCGGTGCCGAGCCAGGATCGAAGCTAGCCAAGGCAGAAGAGTTGGGCGTCACAGTTATTGATGAGGCGCGCTTTTTAGAGCTTCTTGCTGGAAAGTAGTAATCTTTCCCTATGTCTATTCAACTATCTGAGGTCGTTCGTGAACTTCCCGTCTCAGCAGAAACTTTCGGCGTTATTACTTTTGCAATCTTTGGCCTACTGCTCTATCTCGTACTCCGCCTAGATAAGTAATTTTTGCCGTGCGAATCGGACTATACGGTGGTACTTTCGATCCGATTCATAACGGGCACCTGCATGTAATTTCAGAACTTATTAATCGCAATATTGTTGACCGAATTCTTTTGGTTCCAGCAGGTGAACCGCGTTTGCGAGATGCACAGCCACTCGCATCAGGTGCACAACGTCGCACCATGTGTCAGCTAGCTGTAAATGAGCTGCCAACTGAAGTTCGTAGCAAAGTTGAAGTAAATCCCATCGAAGTTCTACGAATGGGTCCGAGCTACACAATCGATACCGTCGAAGCCATTAAGCAGACATATCCTGATGATGAAATAATTTTGATTGTCGGAAGTGACGCTGCAGAGAAAATAAATCAATGGCATCGTGCGCAAGAGCTATTGGCGATGGTCACGCTCGAAATCATTGAACGACCAGGCTACCTAGCTACATCTGGGCGTGATATCTCTGCAATTGATGTATCAGCAACTCAAGTAAGATTGCACCAATCAGATTTGCTTCCCCCATCGGTAGCGACCTTTATCAAGGAGAACAACCTTTATGTCAGCTAGCCAAAGCGTTATTGCTCATACTCAGATTGCCGCACAAGCAGCTGCCGATAAGTTCGGAACAGAATTGGTGGCGCTCGATCTTTCAGAGCAAGCCGTTCTCTCTGAGGTATTCCTTATTGTTACAGCAGCAAACGTTCGTCAAGTATCTGCCATCTCAGATTGGGTAGAAGAGAAGTTGCGCCTTGCTGGTGATAAGCCGCTGCGTCGCGAGATTAGCGAAGAGTGGGCGCTGCTCGATTACTCGGATTTAGTAGTACATATCCAGAGCAAGACATTGCGCAGTTACTACATGCTTGATCGCCTCTGGAACGATTGCCCAGTTATCCCTCTTGATATCAAAGAAGCTGGACCAGAGTCTGAAGAAGCGGTAAACGGATAATTTCTTATGTCTAACACAATTGTTTTATGGCGCCACGGTCAGACCGATTGGAATGTCGCCAATAAGTTTCAAGGCCACACCGATATTCCACTTAATGCGGTGGGTGAATATCAAGTACTTCATGCAGCTCGCCTTGTTATTGATATGAAGCCAACTGCAATTATCTCGAGTGACTTAATCCGTGCCCAAAAAACAGCACAAGCTTTAGCTGACATCAGCGGTCAAGAGATTCACATTGATCCGCGTTTGCGCGAAACAAATTGCGGCCAATGGGAAGGTCTAACCGGAGATGCAATCCGTGAATACGATTTAGATAACCTGCGTCAATGGTCGATGGGTGGAGATAATCCAGCAGGTGGCACCGGAGAACGTCGCAGCGAAGTTGGTGCACGTGCACGCGCTGCCATAGAAGATTATTTAGCCGGAAAAGATAACCAGGTTTTACTCGTTGCAACGCATGGTGGAACAGCGCGGACAATCATCGGAACTTTCCTTGAGCTTCCGATTCCACACTGGTCAAAGATCGGTGGATTGGCCAATGCTTCATGGTCAGTTCTTTCACATTCACCTAAGGGTTGGTTGCTGACAGAACATAATGCTGGCTCGATTCCTGAGCCTGTTCTTGGCCAAGATAGTGGAGCGGTCATACCTGATTCGATACGGTAATCTTCGGTCTGCAGTCACAACCATTGAGTTTCAAAAGCCAAAGGCGTTTGAAATTGATTAGGTTGCGGGGATATGGCGCAATTGGTAGCGCGCTTCCATGGCATGGAAGAGGTTAGGGGTTCGATTCCCCTTATCTCCACAAAAAAGTATTTGTAGTTCTATAAGTTAAGATTGGCCAATGACCACCGAACCTCAAGAACATGCGGCATATGATTTTGCCTACGTTCAAGAGAAGTGGCTTCCCATCTGGGACAAGCTAGAGCCATTTAAATCAGGGCGCGCTGACGATTCTCGCCCAAAGAAGTATGTCTTGGATATGTTCCCTTATCCATCGGGCGACCTTCACATGGGCCATGCAGAGGCATATGCGCTCGGCGATGTAATCGCTCGCTACTGGATTCAAAAAGGATTTAACGTCATGCACCCAATCGGTTGGGATGCATTTGGTCTACCTGCAGAAAATGCTGCAAT
>WLDZ01000095.1 GCA_009704515.1 Actinomycetota bacterium | reverse complement strand
TGTTCGACCAAGGTGCGCTTTCGAGATGCGTCGCCTTCATACATCGCACCAATCTGCGGAACAGTTACATGACTCTCATCGATCACACATAAGAAATCCTCTGGGAAGTAATCCAAAAGGCAATTGGGGGCCGAACCAGGTTCGCGACCATCGAGATGTCGTGAGTAATTTTCGATACCTGAACAGAATCCGAGTTGTTCCATCATCTCTAAATCAAATGTTGTACGCATACGCAGACGCTGCTCTTCCAGCAATTTATTCTGCTTGGTAAAGGTATTGAGCTGAATCTGCAGCTCATCTTGAATATCACTCATGGCGCGCTTCATTGTTTCAGGTCCTGCCGCATAGTGAGTTGCTGGGAAGATGTACATCTCTTCTTCATCACGGACTATCTCTCCGGTCAAAGGATTGAGCGTCATGATCTTCTCAATCTCATCTCCGAACATCTCTATTCGGATAGCGAGCTCTTCATACATTGGAATGATTTCAACGGTATCGCCACGAACTCGGAAGGTTCCTCTCTCGAAAGCAACATCGTTTCGCTTGTATTGAACATCGACGAAACGTCGCAAAAGAACATTTCGCTCAATTTCATCACCCACCTTGAGATGAATCATCCGATCGATGTACTCCTGCGGAGTTCCAAGACCGTAGATGCAGGAGACCGTTGCCACCACAATCACATCTCGACGTGTCAGTAGTGAGTTTGTTGCGGAGTGCCGTAAACGCTCTACCTCATCATTAACGCTTGAATCTTTCTCAATAAAAGTATCTGTCTGAGGTACATATGCTTCTGGCTGGTAGTAGTCGTAATAAGAAACAAAGTATTCGACGGCATTGTTAGGCAGAAGCTCGCGGAATTCATTAGCTAGTTGAGCAGCAAGTGTTTTATTTGGGGCAAGTACCAAGGTGGGACGCTGTAACTTCTCAATTAGCCAAGCAGTTGTTGCTGATTTTCCAGTTCCAGTCGCACCGAGAAGCACAACATCTTTTTCTCCCGCATTAATACGCCGTGTGATTTCAGCAATTGCTGCTGGCTGATCACCTGCTGGAATGTAATCACTGATTACTTGAAAGGGTGCAACCTTTCGCTGTACCTCACTGACGGGGCGCATTGAGCTCAGCTTCCCAAATTCGAGCACATTCAGCAAAGAGATCAGCTCGATCACCATCATTGATAATTACGCGATCAGCAACGGCTTCGCGTTGAGCAGGTGAAGCTTGCGCAGCTATGCGTCGCTCAGCCTCATCTTCATCCAAGCCACGCTCGAATAATCTATCGAGGCGATTTTCGATATCACTTTCGACTGTAATGATGTAATCAAACCTATCTTCCGCACCTGATTCAACGAGCAGCGGAATTTCATAAATCAGGATATCTCCTGGGCTGAGTGTCTTGATTTTTGCAGCTAACGCTTCTTGCACTCTCGGGTGAACAATGGCTTCTAATTGCTTTCGTTTGGAAGCGTCTTTGAAAACTATCTTGCCCAGCTTCTGACGATCAATATCGCCTTCGGTCAGAATTTCCTTGCCGAAGACAGCTATAACTTCATCGAATCCCGACGAGCCATGCTCAATAGCTTGGCGAGCTAATTGATCAGCATCAATTGTGAGCGCACCAAGCTGAGCGAACATATTGGCAACCGTGCTCTTACCAGCACCGATTCCCCCAGTGAGCCCCACGATTAACATGCCGCAACTCTACCGACACAAGTTCGAAAAGGTATTGCCTAAGCCACGGCAGCATTCTGAGTAAAAGAAAAATCCCCTGCAGGGAGAGCGATGTTAAGGAGCACATCGCATCCCGCAGGGGATTTTTAGAGAACGTTATCTATTCGGCTGGAGTTGAAGCAGCTTCTGCTGCCTGTGCCTCTGCCTTCTGCTTCTTATGTGCAAGGAAGCGAGTCTGAGCTTCAGCGTACTGACGCTCCCACTCTTCGCGCTGTGTTTCATAGCCTGGCTTCCACTCTTGTGAATCAGGATCGAAACCTTCAGGGTAAATGAAGTTTCCATTTGCATCGTAGCGAGCAGACATTCCGTACTGAGTTGGATCGAATGCTTCGACCTCAACATCTTGTCCTTCATTTGCTTGCTTGAGTGAAAGTGAGATACGGCGACGTTCAAGATCGATATCAATGATCTTTACGAAGAGCTCATCGTCAACAGCTACAACCTGCTCTGGAATCTCAACGTGACGCTCTGCGAGCTCTGAGATGTGAACAAGTCCTTCGATACCTTCGTGGACGCGAATAAATGCTCCGAATGGAACAAGCTTAGTAACTACACCCGGAACAACCTGATTGATTGTGTGGGTGCGAGCAAATGCTTGCCATGGATCTTCTTGTGTTGCCTTGAGTGAGAGTGAAACACGCTCGCGCTCAAAATCAACTTCGAGAACTTCTACAGTTACTTCATCGCCAACTTCTACAACCTCAGCTGGATGGTCGATGTGCTTCCATGAAAGCTCTGAGACGTGAACGAGTCCATCTACTCCACCAAGGTCAACGAATGCACCGAAGTTAACGATAGATGAGACCACACCTGAACGAACCTGGCCCTTTTGGAGCTGGTTAAGGAACTCAGTGCGTGACTGTGATTGAGTCTGCTCAAGGAATGCACGACGTGAAAGAACAACATTGTTGCGGTTCTTGTCGAGTTCGATGATGCGCGCCTCAACCTGCTTACCGATGTACGGCGTGAGATCGCGGACGCGGCGCATTTCTACGAGTGATGCTGGAAGGAAGCCACGGAGACCTATATCTACGATTAAGCCACCCTTAACAACTTCAATAACTGTACCGATGACAACTTCGTCACGTTCCTTCTTGCCTTCAATCTCTCCCCAAGCACGCTCGTACTGAGCACGCTTCTTAGAAAGGATGAGGCGGCCTTCTTTATCTTCCTTCTGAAGAACAAGAGCTTCGACTTTATCGCCGACTTTAACAATGTCATTTGGATCTGCATCGTGGCGGATTGAGAGTTCACGAGAAGGAATTACACCTTCTGTCTTATAACCGACGTCAAGAAGAACTTCTTCGCGGTCAATTTGTACAACGGTACCGATAACGAGATCGCCGTCAGAAAAATTTCGGATTGTGCCTTCGATGGCTGCAAGGAAATCTGCAGCGGATCCAATGTCATTAATTGCAATTTGTGTAGTCAAGATGCTCCGTAGGGATAGAAAGTAGTAGGGATAGGACAGTCCGCGCATAAATATTTCTATTCATAAGTCATATTTAATGTGCAGGGGGAAAGATTACGGCCCGACTACGAGGCGGGGCAAATCCCGCAAATCTCACGCTCATATCTGGGGTTGAACCCATTGAGTCAGGCGTACGATGTAGGACTGATGGAGAGGGTCTTATGAATAGATATAGGCAGTTGTTTGCTTTTCCAAATGCCTGGCTTCTCGTTATCACTTCCTTTCCTGCCCGTATTGCATACGGGATGGTTGGCTTAGGTATCTTCTTTAAAGTTGAAAGTGAATTAGATTCGGTCGCAATTGCAGGTCTTGCCGTAGGTATTAATGCTGCGGCTGGAGCCGCAACGGCAGGTATTCGCGGAATGGTTATTGATAAGTACGGCATGCTCTGGCCACTTCGAATTCAAGTACCTGGCTATTCAATTATGTTACTTGTCCTCAATAGTGCAACTGATAAAAACTTACTTCTTCTCTTCTCTCTTATCATGGGACTTACTGCTCCCCCGATCAATCTTTCCGTACGACCTTTATGGCGTGAAGTCGTTTCGGATGATTGGCTTAGAACTGCCTACGCTGTTGATACAGCAGCAATGAGCGCAGCTACAGTTATCGGACCGGTGATTGTTACATCACTGGCGGTATCTATTTATTCAGAGAGTGCGCTTATTGTCGCGGCAGCCTTGATGGCTATTGGTGGAGGATCTCTTGCGACAACTAAAATCGCGAGGCAATGGAAACCAGAGGCGAAACCTGACGTAAAAGTTTCGATGTGGCGGCATAGACCTCTTCAACTTTTAATAATAGAAGGTTGTTTTATCGGTTTTGGTTGGGGTGTATTCAATGTTGCAGTTCCAGCATATGCAACGCTGGAAGATGTTCCACACCGCACTGCCTGGATATTTGCAGCGCTTGGTATTGCAAATATTGTCGGAGGATTACTTGGCGGCCTAGTTTCAAAGCGAACAACTCCGCTCGGCGCGCTAAGAAAAACTTATGTCGCCTGGTTTTTGATTTCAATCCCACTGGCTTTTACATATCCGGGATGGTCGATGGTTATCGTCGGTGCATTCCTCGGCTTAGCTGGTGGCGCGATTCAAGTTTTCTACTGGGAAGTGATGGAAGCTGTTCGCCCACAAGGATCGCCAACTGGAATGATGGGTTGGCTCTGGACCATTGAAGGTGTCTTAATGGCAATTGGCTCTGCATCTGGTGGTGCAATCTCAGAGACCTTCTCACCACATATAGCGTTAGGTATCACAACTGTTTGTATTGGAATTGGACTTGCGGTCCTTAACCTTGGTAGAGCCAGATTATCCGATGCTAATAAATTACCAACCGATGAAGAAGACTTAGCAGCAATGAAAGATAACTCACCTTCGCATCAGTGAGCTGCAACATTCCAGTTCTTACCGACGCCAATACCGACATTAAGAGGAGCAAGTAATGGGAATGCAGATCCCATTTCACGTTTTACAAGCTCTGTCACGGCGCTCTCTTCGGATGAGATTATCTCGAGAATAAGTTCATCATGTACCTGCAATAAGAGTCTTG
>WLDZ01000094.1 GCA_009704515.1 Actinomycetota bacterium | reverse complement strand
GAAGAGCCCTGGGCGTATTTCGGCTATCTGCCCTGCGTAACAGGCAAACATCGTCCATTCTTCATCAGACTCAAGAGTCTTAAGTACTGGATTAAATTCGTAGTAGAGATCTTCTGGATAGATTTCATTTTCAAGGCAGAGCACAGGCAGGAGCTCTGTTGAACCATCAGGGAAGGTGTATTCAGTTTCAGGAAAATCGTTGTGGTCTAGCTCGCCGTCGCAGCCACAGAGCTTGATTTCAACCATGTTAGGCAGTCCATTGAAATCCATTTCTATGCTCCTTTTCCATCACTAGAGAAATAGTTTAAGGCTTTCCTTTATGGAATCTTCTTCACCTACTTGAAATGATTTAATTGTGTCAGCATTTGCTCCGATAAAATCGAACTTACCCAGTTGCAATTTCTCGTTGCCTGGAATTGTTGGGTCTTCGCTAGAGCCTACATTAAAGGGAATAATCACAACAGGTTTCTTTTTTCCACTTTGCACTCGTAGTACGCGCCCAAGACGCTGGATGAGTCGTCGTCGTTGGGCTTGCACGCCGACGAAAAGCCCGACCGTTAGTACCTTAATATCAACCCCTTCGTCTAGTGCTTTAGGGGAAATCAAAGCCGATATTGATTTATTCTCTAGTTTTTCAATTAGGAGCTTTCTTTCACTTGGACTTACATCTGAATTTACAATCTCACCAAGTACGCCCTCGTTCGCCAATATCTGCCTTACATTCTTCGCGTTAGAATTAACATCACTGAATACAATTGTATTTCCCCTTGATCCAATAAAGCTTGAGATAATATTGACAGCCCTTAGTTTTGATTGACTATTAGAAATAATCGAATCAGCTCGTTTTTTGAGTAACTTATATCGATCAGTTAAATCCTTTGCTCTGCCGGCATTCTCAAGAGCTGCAAGGCCTCTCTCAAAACTATTGGCATCTCTTCCGATAGAAAAGCTCTTTATGATTTCTTCTCTTGCCGTGCGCATTTGGGACTCTGCCTCTGTGTAAAGTTCGCGCTCAAGATCATTTGGCCTGACACCAATCATCACTAAATCAAATTTACTCACGGCTCCATCGCGAACAGCATCTCCAAAGTCATATGTATAGATTGGGTCACCGCCAAAATAATTTTTGAAGAAGCCAAGTGATTCGGAATCTGCGAGCGTAGCGGTCATTCCTAAGCGCCTTCTAAAATTTGCTCCTAAGGCCTTACTAGTCTCTAAGCCTCCGTAATTGTGCAATTCATCTGCAATAAGACATGAATTCAGATGAGATCCAGGGAGATAGCTTGGATTATCAATAATTGATTTGAGCACAGCTACTGTAATCTTTCCGGGAACTACTGCTGAAGCGTCTGGGGCAGCATTCGATTTCGCATTTCCGATTTTGTTCACTAAACCATCTCTATGTAGTGCTCTGAGTGGTCCTTCTATCCATTGATCGCAAAGTATTTGGGTGGGAACCACGATAAGAACTGCGTAGCCATCATCTAGTGCTTCAGCAGCAGCCAAGGCTCCCAGGTAAGACTTACCTGACCCCGTAACTGCCTCAATCATCCCTTGGCGAGCATGATCAACCCATTCTGCAAAAGCTTTCTCTTGCCATTTTCGCGGTTGAAATCCACTTGCCTGTAGATCACTGAGAATCTTTAGCATCGAAGGAGTTGCTTTTGAGGCAAAATCACGAATCTCAGCATCCTGCTTGAAATTTAGTAATACTGTTTTATCTACCTGCCGAGATTGTGGAGATCTATATCCAAATTTTATTCTCTCTTGCAGCGCCCGATCATGAATCCTGCAACTACTGAAATTGAATGAAAGTGAGGTTGGGCCCGATGTCTCATCTGAGTATTCATTTAACAAGGCTTTTCTACAGTACCAGTCCTCGGTAACTCGAATTGCTCCACTCGTACTTCTCTGACTTGATTGTTTAATGTTTCGCGTTATTAGATTCTTATGCAGATTGTAATCTTCGAGTTCTGAATCTCTAGAAAATCCATAGGTAATAAACCTATTCCGGAAAGAATCTTGTTCTTCGAAGCTAGTTCGAACTAAAACCTCTTCAGCCCAATATGAAGTACGGCTATTCTTCACAATCGTCGCCAGTAGGTATGCGGATTCATCATCATCTGGAGCAAATACCTCTGCATATTGTTGAGCACTCTCCATATCGCCAACATATGCGTAATGCTTAGAGAGTTCTCTGTATGCAACCACCTTCATCTCGAAATCTGATGTTTGGGTTGCGAGGTATAAATCTTCAAAAGGAGTCTCCCCTGTGGGTTCCTTCACTTTCAGCATGAGGGCAGCAGCATCAGAATTCTGCGCTTCTACGAGTTTTCCTAAATGTTCTCCGGCGCTGAGTAATCGTCCTTCGCTGATTTCAAGTTTTGCCACCTCAATAATCACTTTCGGATCAGATATCTCTTCAAACTTAAGTATGTATGGCAGGAATTCGACTTTCCTGGCGGTAGCCATTTGACCAATAACATCGAGTTCTAGGATCGAGTTGAATTTTCCGAACTCGCGTTCAAGAATTTGCTTGCAGGCTTGATAATCACCAGATTGAAGTGCGAGTAAGGCAAAATCTAAGTTGTCATCTTGCTCAACAAATTTTCGATCGCCATCAAGGACGATTACTGCATCAAGATTCTTGGTAGCAAAAAGCAGCCGTTTTCTTAATTGCCATATCTCTTCGTTATCCGTTGGATATTCATGAGTATTGAGAGCATCGAGTAATGCTTGTGGCGAGTAGCAAGACTCTAGAATTGCTGCCACTCCAATAAAGTTTTCAAGGGAAATGTCTTGAAATCTAAGGCATATCTCAGCTATCTCGCTCTTCTTTTCTACGCCATCTTCATAGAGATAATCCCTGATTAAGTTATTTGTCACTTGTCCATATTTAATGAGGTTTTCGATGTATTCAGCCTTGACAGCTAGGGAAATTTTCTCGATTTTCATTCCAAAACCGCATTGAACATTTCCGTCAACAAGTCTCTGGGTTGCAAACATATCAAGCTTCTCTGCACGGTATTCATCGTGAGCGAGATCAAGATATTCCCTAGAAGTCCCCGTAAGGCTTTCGATTAAGGGGCTGTGTTCTTCTGTATCCGTTAAGTCCAGCAAGCGGAAAAATCTCGTTCTCCAATTACCAACATAATGCATTTTCAACGAAGACAGTAAGATTTGCTCACTCATCGCCTCAACTGGGATGAATTTTACAAGAGTAGGCAGAGAAGCTTCTAACGTCACCTCTCCGTCTTGAATGCAAGCATAAATGACATTTGCGATTTTTACTCGAGACTCTAAATCTGGCGGTTCCGGGAAATAAGTTGAAAAAATCAGTGCCTGTTCCTTTGACTCTGTAAATTGAATTGCCAGATTGTAGGCATAGAGTTGGTCCATCACGTGGCGTCCATTAATTACTCGTCCACGCCACAAAGGAGCTATAAAGTCATTAGCTTTCCCCAAGAATAAAAAGGCGATTACTATTTCGGCTTCTTTACTTCTTGCTGATAGTCGAACTTGAATTGCCCGACTACTTTTGTTTCCATCTAGGATTAACGTCAGAATTCTTGCTATTGACTCTTCCACTTTATTGATTGTTATTGCAGTTATCGCTAATTCGACGCACTCTTTAAGAATGACATCTGCGTAATTCCGATCAAATTCTGTCGGTACTGCCATTCGACCGTTACGAGACTCCAACTTTGCTTGTAATCGGATAGCTTCGGCCTTTTCGCTTGCCTGCAATCGGCGAGTGGCCTTGAGCTGCTCTTCTTTTTTACGCAACTCTTCTTTTGCGAGTTCTTCGGAAGCTTTTCTCTCTCGCGCATCTTTTTCGGCTTTCTCTCGGGCTCTCTCTTCGGCCTCTATCAGTGATTTTTTATACGCTGGATATTCCTCTCGAAATTCACTCAGCTTCCTCGACACGTCGTTCCATTCGCTTGAATCAAGGTTTGCTTTCAGTTTAGAGAAGATAGAAAGAATTTCTTGCGGGATTCCGTTCCATCGTTTATCCAACCCGACGGCCTCGAATCGATATAGAATTTCTGCAATCTTCTCGTCTTGCGATTCAAAATCTAGCCTTACCCAGTGTTTTTCTATGAGTTCGGCAAAAAGGGAGATCTGTTCTGTCGTGAAACGTGACTCAAAAGATTCAAGGTCACTCATCCCAACCCATTCTCTCGGCGAACTCCATGACATCCCACTCGTATCTATCTGATGTCGAATTAGGAAGATTCTTCCCGTCGGCGCCACGAATTACTAGGGTTCTTAAATAAAATTTGCTTTTGTACTCTGTCGGATTTGAGAGGGTGATATTGACTGGCCCGCGCAACATGGTGCCTTCGGCGCAGTCCGGTTCGCAATCGTTAACGTTGTAGGTGCCTGTGCCGCGAGCGCCATCGGCGCTCCATTGTGACCAGGTGATTTGATCCACATACATATTTCCATCGGCGCAGGTAAAGGTGATTGCCTCAGGTTTTTGCGTGGGGTATTCGCAATCCCAAGTGAAGATCTCTGCTGGGGTCGGGGCGCTATCGGGGCTTTGCGCGCTCTGGATAGCGAAAATCACTGCAAGTGCGAAAAGGGGGATCGCACCTGCAGCGATGAACTTTCTACCTTTACTCATTGCCCATCGTCTCTTCGATGGTGGCAATCCGAGTAAGGATTGTTTTAGCTTCTGCGTCCTTGCCTTGGGCAAAGAGAGTTGCTGCCATTTCATTATTGAGAGCGATGATTGTTGGCCAATCCTTGGTCTCATCGAGAGTGATGAGTTCAAGT
>WLDZ01000093.1 GCA_009704515.1 Actinomycetota bacterium | reverse complement strand
TAGTTGTCGGATTACCGAGCCTCAAGCTTTCTGTGGGTTGTGGGTTGATGGATGGGGAAGCTGCCAGAAGATCTAGCAGGGGGAAATACTACGCCCCAAGATTAGTCATCACATGCTTAATCCGCGTGTAATCTTCAAAGCCATACGCTGAGAGATCTTTGCCATATCCAGAGCGCTTGAAGCCACCATGAGGCATTTCGGCAACAATCGGAATATGGGTGTTGATCCAGACACAACCAAAGTCAAAGGCTTTAGCCATGCGCATCGCGGTTCCGTGGTTGGTGGTCCAGACGCTAGATGCCAATCCGTAATCGACCCCGTTTGCCATCGATACAGCCTGGGCTTCGTCACTGAACTTCTGAACTGTAATGACAGGCCCAAAGATCTCGTTCTGGATCAGTTCATCATCCTGGGCAAGACCTGCAACCACAGTTGCCGGGAAGAAGAAGCCTGGGCGATCAAGTGCGGCTCCACCTGTCATTACCTGGGCATGGGCTGGGACTCGAGAAAGCAGATCACTGACTCGTGCTAGCTGGTTGCTGTTATTGAGAGGTCCCAAGAAAACATCCTCATCATGAGGTGCGCCAATGGCAATTGCCTTGGCTTGCTCAGTTAGGAGCGCAACAAATTCTTGATACACAGAGTCTTGAACAATCACGCGAGTTGCTGCGGTGCAATCTTGGCCAGCGTTGAAATATCCGGCGACTGCAATCGCTTCTGCTGCTGCAGGTAAATCTGCATCAGCGAACACGACAACCGGTGCTTTTCCTCCAAGTTCCAGGTGAACACGTTTTAACTGCTTTGCAGCAGATTCTGCAACCTGAATTCCTGCACCAACAGATCCTGTGATTGAAACCATGTCAGGGCGCTTGTGATTAACAAGTGATGCACCTGTTTCGCGCTCGCCACATACAACATTGAAAACACCTGCGGGTAAAAATTCAGCCATCAAATTGGCCATCCAGACAGTTGATGTCGGAGTCGTATCACTTGGTTTCAAAACAACGGTGTTTCCTGCCGCAATAGCAGGTGCCCACTTCCATACCGCCATCATCATTGGGTAGTTCCAAGGAGTTACTTGGCCAATAACACCCACTGGCTCGCGACGAATCATTGATGTCATTCCGGCCATATATTCGCCCGCAGATTTACCTTCAAGATTTCGCGCAGCACCTGCAAAGAATCTAATTTGATCAACCATCGGAGGCACTTCTTCAGATGTCGTTAATGACACTGGCTTGCCGGTGTTTTCAACTTCGATGGCAATTACTTCATCTGCTCGAGATTCAATGGCGTCTGCAATTTTCAACAATGCACGTTGACGCTGCGAAGGTGTTGAATCGCGCCAATCTACAAATGCATCACTAGCTGCCTTAAATGCAGCATCAATATCTGCCGCATTTGATTTAGGCGCTGTTGCAAAAGGTTGTCCAGTTGCAGGATTAACCAGAGTTGTGGTTTCTCCTGAAGTTGATTCGACAGATTTTCCATTAACGAAGTTACTGAGCTTTTTCATGTTCCAGAGCCTAGCAATTCGGGCTAGAAGTAACTAGTCCTAATTTAAGCGACGGGCTTGCCTTTTTCTGCCGCTGCTAATTGACCGCATGCCCCGTCGATTTCGCGACCACGTGTATCGCGGACAGTCACAGGGACTCCATAACTTTCAAGGATACGAACAAACTCTGCTTCATCTTCACGACGAGAAGCGGTCCATTTTGAACCTGGGGTTGGGTTGAGAGGAATCAAATTGACATGGGCATTACGATTTTTCAGCAGGCGTCCCAA
This sequence comes from Actinomycetota bacterium, assembly GCA_009704515.1. The sequence continues at coordinate 3,026 of WLDZ01000093.1, read as the reverse complement.
AAGATCCGAACGCCACGATTGATCATTAATGTCTCTTATCAGGGCATACTCGATTGAATAACGCCGGCCCGTCTTCTTTTCATAGGCATCAGCCGCAGCTAGGACTTCTCGCACGTTAAAGCGGTTATTGATCGGAACCAAGGTGTCACGAAGTTCATCATCTGGTGTATGAAGTGAAACTGCCAAAGTACAACTAATACCTTCTTCTGTCAGTTTTTCAATTCCGTTGACTAAGCCAACAGTTGAAACCGTTACTGAACGAGCACTGATTCCCAAGCCATCTGGATTTGGGTCTGTAATGTTGCGAAGGGTTCGAACCACTGCGTTGTAGTTTGCTAGCGGTTCTCCCATACCCATAAATACAATATTTGAAAGACGGGTTGGCCCACCAGGTAATTCACCATTTGCACATGCTCGCGCAGCGGCAACAATCTGATCGGTAATTTCTGCAGCCGATAGATTACGAGTTAGGCCCGCTTGACCTGTTGCACAGAATGGACAGTTCATGCCGCATCCGGCTTGGGATGAAATACATACCGTTACTCGATCTGTGTAACGCATCAAAACACTTTCGACCAATACGCCATCATGTAGCTTCCACAAATCTTTACGAGTCATCCCGTTATCGGTGGTGCGAGTTGTGACAAGTTCGGTCATTTTCGGAATTAATGCATCTGCAATCGCTTGACGTTCAGCCGCCGGAATATCGGTCCAGTCTTCTGGGTTAGCCGAAAGGTGTGAAAAATAGTGATTAGCTACCTGACTGGCACGGAAGGGTTGAAAACCTAACTCCTTTGCAAACGCCTTTCGATCAGCAGGTGCAAAATCTGCAAGGTGCTTGGGGGCCTTTTTGCGCTGAACCGGTTCATCAAAGACCAGGTTTATCTCTGGCACTTTGCCGCTCATAGGAAATGCTTTACAAGTTCAAGAGCCAGCCACAAGGCAGGTGCTGACAACACAACTGAATCTAAACGATCCAACATTCCGCCATGTCCGGGCAACAGGGTGCCCATATCTTTCAAACTCATATCTCGCTTCATTGCACTTTCTATCAAATCACCACAGGTCGCTGTAAAGACAATCATCAGACCAACGATGATTCCAATCCACCAATGCATATCCATGATGTATTTGAAAGCAAGGCAGCCACCTATCACGGTGAAAATGATCGATCCTGCTAGGCCTTCCCAAGTCTTCTTCGGAGAAATCTTTGGAACCAATGGATGCTTGCCTAGTAAGACTCCAACAATGTAACCGAAGGTGTCATTGCATCCAACTAAAACCATAAAAGTCATAACACGTTGAAAACCTGTACTTGGACGAGCTAGCAAAATTAAAAACCCTGCCAAGAAGGGTAAGTATAAAAGTCCAAAAGTTGTTGCCGTTGCCTTTGCAACAAATCCATCTGGGCCCTGCAAAAGTGCACGAATAAGTAATAACGGGAATGCAATAGCCGTTGCAATTGCAAGACCTGCGACTCCCCCAACCCATGCTGCATATGACAAACCAATTGCAGCCAATGAAAGCGTGTTAAATGAAATGACAATTCCTCGGGCTGCAAAAGCACGTACAAGTTCACGCAATCCCAGAATGACAGCAACAGCAACAACGATTGCAAAAATCTCACGTTGATAGGAAAGCGTGAACCCGACCAAAGCGATCAGCGATAAGCCCACACCAATGGAAGGCAGCAGCTTTCGCCCAGCCTTCTTATTGATCGCTTCGTTGATCGAGTGCAGATCTGACATAAGTGAGCCCCTAAACTTCTAGGAGTTCGACCTCTTTGTGCTTAAGTAGTTCATCAATTTTTGCGACATGCTCGGATGTGATTTTCTCAAGTTCTTTTTCACCGCGAGCTAAATCATCTTTTCCGATATCGCCATCTTTTTCCATTTTTTCCATGGCCTCTTTCGCTGCACGGCGAATATTTCGCATAGAAATCTTTGAATCTTCAGCTTTGCTCTTTACGACCTTGATGAACTCCTTGCGACGCTCTTCGGTAAGTTGAGGAAAATTCACTCGGATAACTGAACCGTCATTGCCTGGATTTACGCCCAAATCTGATTCACGGATAGCTTTTTCAATTGAAGCCATCGCACCTTTATCAAAAGGTGAAATCAGAGCCATGCGTGCCTCTGGAACTTGAATCGTTGCTAATTGAGAAAGCGCTGTATAGGTGCCGTAGTAATCAACCATTACCTTGTTAAATAGTGATGGATGAGCACGACCTGTGCGGATTGTTGCGAAATCATCTTTAGCAACCTCTACCGCTTTGTTCATCTTGGTTTCAGCGTCCTTAAGGGCGCTTGCTACATCTGCCATTTCTCTGCTCCTCTTACCGCTTCTTACATCTATCTCATCGCTTATGCGACGAGGGTTCCAATTACTTCGCCGCGTACTGCGCGACCGATATTTCCATTTTTCATTAAATCAAAGACAACAATGGGTAACTTGTTTTCGCGACATAATGCAAAAGCTGCTGCATCTGCAACGGCAAGTGATTTTGATAAAACCTCGTTGTAAGTGATTGTGTCGTATTTAGTCGCACTTGGATCCTTCTTGGGATCTGCGCTGTACACACCATCGACACCGCTCTTGGCAAGAAGCAAAGCTTCAGCACCAATTTCAAGTGCGCGTTGCGCCGAAACAGTATCTGTTGTAAAAAATGGCATTCCTGCGCCTGCGCCAAAAATTACAACGCGGCCCTTTTCTAAGTGACGAATCGCGCGAAGTGGAATGTAAGGCTCTGCAACTTGTCCCATTGTGATGGCGGTTTGAACTCGGGTGCCAACGCCTTCTTTTTCTAAGAAATCTTGAAGAGCGAGACAGTTCATGACTGTTCCAAGCATTCCCATATAGTCAGCTCGTGAGCGATCCATTCCGCGTTGTGAAAGTTCAGCGCCACGGAAGTAATTTCCGCCACCAACAACGATTGCGACCTGAACACCGCTGCGGGCTACATCTGCGATTTGCTTTGCAATATCTTGAACAACATCGGGATCAACACCAATGCCTTTTTCTCCACC
>WLDZ01000092.1 GCA_009704515.1 Actinomycetota bacterium | reverse complement strand
TTATGGCCCTATGCAGGGGAAATTGGCCGATTCGACCGAAGGCAGGCGCTAAGAAGTTAGCTCTGAATATTGCGCGGCTGAAAGCAAAGGTGTAGGTGTATCGGTCAGTGAAATTTCAATTAGCCAACCAGCTCCATATGGATCTGAGTTAAGAAGCTCTGGTGCTGATGAGAGTTCTGAGTTGACTGCTGAAACCGTTCCTGTAACTGGTGAAAAAATTTCAGAGACGCTCTTTGTGGATTCAACTTCACCGCAGACTTTATCTCCCGTGACGATCTCCCCCACTTTAGGCATTTGCACATAGACAATATCTCCGAGCGCGCTCTGTGCGAAGTCAGTAATCCCCATTCGAATGATCGAGCTATCAGATGTTGATGCAACCCATTCGTGCTCTTTTGTGTAATGAAGTTCTTGCGGGATATGAGACATAGTTCAGCCTAACTTTTGACGAAGAGCACCTGTTGGTGGTTGCACTCTAATGCCCAGTTGATGCAATTGTGCGTAAGGCGGTTTGTAAGTAAGTGAGCCCAGTTGCCAGATAGAGGAAAATCCCCCAAATCGTAAATGCCCATCCAAATACAAATGCCACGGTTCCTATCCATGAATCGGATAGCGCGAGCAGTAAGAACGGAAAAGCATAAAGAAGATTAAATGTTGCCGCCTTGCCTAGATATGTAACCTGAAGTGGAGGTTGACCCTTTCGCCTAAGTGCTATCGTGACAATTGCCAGTGCGAGATCGCGAATAATTAAAGTGAGAATCACCCACAATGGCAGCGCTTCACGAAGATAGAGAACGACCAAGGTCGCAACGATATAGAGACGGTCAATGGCTGGATCTGCGAGTTCCCCGAATCGTGATGTCTGGTTCCAGGCTCGCGCTAATTTTCCATCAAGATAATCAGTGACTCCCCCGATGGCCAAGACCAGAATCGCCCAGCCATCCGCCTCTTTAACGAGGGCCAACCAGATAAAGAGCGGAATCCCCAGACCGCGAAGGGCAGTAAGAGCATTAGGAATCGTCAAGTATTGCTTCACTCCTTCTCGCGCTCCTTGACCCGAATGGCCACTTGAACCGGAGTTCCTAGAAAACCGAACTCTTCGCGGAGGCGCCTTTCTATAAAACGACGGTAAGACGGCTCAATCCAACCTGATGAGAAAACCACAAACTTCGGTGGTGCGATTCCTGCCTGAGTTGCGTAATAGACACGCGGTTGCTTGCCGCCACGAACTGGAGGTGGAGTCGCGCCGATAAGAGCGCCAAGGAAAGAGTTGAGTTTGGAGGTGGGAACTCTTTTTTCCCACGACGAAAGTGCGGTGCGAAGAGCAGGGGCTAAACGATCTCTATGCCAACCAGTCTTTGCTGCCACATTTACTCGTTGCACCCATTCGATATGACCGAGATGTCGATCAAGTTCTTTCTCTAGTTGATCGCGACGATCTTCATCAACGAGATCCCATTTGTTTAGGACAAGGACCATCGCTTTACCTGAATCTTCAACCATCGAAACAATTCGCAAATCTTGCTCTGTGATCGGTTCCGATGCATCAAGAACGAGCGCAACACATTCAGAACGCTCGAGTGCAGTTTGTGTTCTAAGGGTCGCGTAGTAATCGGTGCCTGATGCTTGATTGGCACGCTTTTTGATTCCCGCGGTATCAACGAAGCGCCAAATCTGATCACCAATCTCAATGAGTGAATCGACCGGATCGCGAGTAGTACCAGCGACATCATCAACTATCGAACGGTTCTCGCCGGCCAGCGCATTAAGGAGACTGGACTTACCAACATTTGGACGACCAATTAAAGCGATACGACGGTAACCATCTTGAACTTGGGCACGCCCTACCTCAGGCAAAACTTTTGTGATGGCATCAAGAAGATCGCCGCTGCCTCTACCGTGAAGTCCTGAAACAAAATGCGGCTCACCAAGTCCAAGATTCCATAGTGCGTGTGCATCTGATTCATCTTGATCTCCATCAACCTTATTAGCGATAAGAATCGTCGGCTTCTTAGCCTTACGCAACTCTTGAACCATGACATCGTCTTCGTCTAGCGCTCCAACCTGCGCATCAACAACGAATGCAAGAATGTCTGCTTCTTCCATGGCAAGCTCGGCACCAGCTGTAATCGCAATTGAAATTCCATCGGGTTTAGATTCCCATCCCCCTGTATCCATAACAATAAAACGACGGCCGCCCCATTCGCATTCATACTGAACACGATCACGAGTTACACCAGGGGTATCTTCAACAATTGCTTCTCGGCGTCCAATAAAACGATTGATTAGGGTTGATTTTCCGACATTTGGACGGCCAAGTATTGCAACGATTGGCAAGCCAAGTAGTGAGCGCTCTTTTAGGAGTTCCCAAATTCTTTCGATTGTTTCTTCGAGGGTAATGTCAGTTGAATCAATATGTACTGCATCCGATGCCGCTTGCAACGGGGAAACGACACGAGTCGAATCAAGAAGATCTCGTGATTCAAGTGACTGCTCAACTTGTTCACGCGAGATCGCTTCTTCCGTTATCTCTTCTTCACGGCGGGATGTGCGGGCGCTGAGATCAGCAGTGAGATAAATTTTTAGCGCCGCATCTGGATAAACAACGGTTCCGATATCGCGGCCTTCAACCACTATTCCCTTATCGGCATTTTCAATAATCATGCGCTGAATTGTGAGAAGTTCTTTACGAATGTCGATAAGTGCACTTATCTGCGAAACTTTCGAAGTTACTTCCATCGAACGAATCTCAGTTGAAATGTCTCGAGATCCGATTGAAATAGTTGGTTTCTTTGGATCTGCGTTAAATGAAATTCTATTCAATGCGAGGAAAGCAAATATATCCTTCGGCTCATCGCTTTTTATCTCTAGTGCAACTAAAGCAACTGCGCGATAGAGCGCACCTGTATCGAGATAGTTCCAACCTGCACGTATAGCGATTCCCTTTGCGGTACTTGATTTTCCCGAGCCACTTGGGCCATCGAGTGCAACAACTATCATCGGTAGCCCAACCTTTCTCTAGAATTAACTTAAATCATTATCTCTTAGTTCTCTTTAACCTATTTACGTGGTGCGTGAACTTTCCATCCATTTCCCTCTAGATGGGTAAATAACTTTGCAGCATCATCACTAGATAGCGCCAATGTAATCAATCCCGTAAATTGTTCAGGCGAATGCTCGATTGTTAAATCTTCTACGTTGACACCAGCTTGAGCACATTCCTCAAAGAGCGAAGCAAGTTGTCCAGGTTTATCTTCAATGACTACAGGCAAATAGGTATAACTACGAGAGGCTCCCCCGTGTTTGCCTGGGATACGAGCACGCCCGATATTTCCACCCTCCATAAAGTTGAGGAGGAAGGCTGGGTCATCTAAGTTCTTAATAAGAAGCCCCAGATCATTTTGAAGATTAGTCAAAAGTGGTCGGAGAGCTGCAGCATTGGAGCTTAGAATTTCGCTCCACAGAGTCGGCGATGAAGCTGCGATTCTCGTTGTATCGCGCAACCCTCCCCCTGCTAGGTCTAGATGAGTAGTTTTTGCGTCAACTAATTGTCGTGCGAGCAAAGTTGAAACTGCCTGTGGCAAATGAGAAGCCAACGCAACCGCTTGATCATGTTCGTTCGAAGCAATTGAGAGCGGGCTCGCACCACAAAGGTTTATGAGCTCAAGGCCAAGAGAAAGAGAGAGTTCATCAACACCAACGGGGTCATAAGCCCAGATGCATCCTTGAAAAAGATCAGCTCGGGCAGATTCGGGACCACCGATCTCGCGACCTGCCATCGGATGTGATGGAAGGAATCGCGAGGCAGGCAAGGGTGATTTTGATACATCATTCTGAGGTTTACTCTTTATTGAGCTAACATCCATAAATGTCGAGTTGAGATTGATTGCATATTCACTTGCAATGACCTCAATAATTGATGAAGCAGGTGTCGCGATGAGAACCAGGTCTACTTCGATATCTTTGCTCGGAAGCGCCGACTTTCCGCCCATCAAATCCATAGCGAGCGATTGTGCGGAGCTATCTTTATCAATCATAGTGACCGCAATACCGTGAGCTCGGAGAGCTAGGCCGATCGAAGAACCAATCAGTCCTGAACCTACGATTCGAACATGGCGCAGGGAGCTGCCAGAGCTGCTATTTGTGCCGCTCATTGGGCTATATCTTTGCGAAGAGCCTTCGCTCCGCCTAGGTAAACATGGGCAATTCGATCAGCATCAAGCTCAGTATTTACTGTGACCATAGCCCTGATAACTCTTGGTAGCGCCCCAGGGACATCAATTTCTACCGCACAGAGCAATGGAACACTCTCGAACCCTATCTCTCGGGCTGCCGCAGCAGGAAAAGTTGCATTGAGGTCAGGTGTAGCGGTGAGGATGACCGAAATGATCTCAGGGCGCGAAATATTATTCTCTTTAAGGATAGCCAATAGGAGTTCTTTTGTTGCAGCGCTAATCGAGGCGACTGAATTTTCCTCAGCCTGGATAGCTCCACGAATTGCGCGTACTGACATAAGAGAATGATACTCCACAGTCAAAAACCCCGAATTCTGTACTTGACGATTTATAGATAAAACAATTTACATATTAATAAAAAACCAAGCGAATCTAATGATCCACGATTTTTTCACTCATCAAAGGACCGAAAATCAAATATCGATAAAGATATTTTTAAAAGGTAATTCTGAGCGCATAAATATCGATAAATAAACTTTACATTCCCATCTCTGTCAAATAACTATTTATCGATTTATTATTTAAACGATAGTAAGTGGAGTTAAAGTTTTATATCTAAAACGTTTTGTAGATTTAACAATTCACCATCATTGAG
>WLDZ01000091.1 GCA_009704515.1 Actinomycetota bacterium | reverse complement strand
TGTTCCTTGGTATAACGCGCATCCGGACTTTAAAGATGAGGCAATTAACTTAAATACCGAACAGGCTGTTGTAATTGGTGCCGGCAATGTCGCTATGGATGTTGGACGCATGCTAGCTCTTGAACCTTCTGAGCTAGACCCAACCGATACTGCAGACCATGCAATCAGCGCACTCAAAGCGAGTGCGATTCGTAATGTTGTTATTAGTGCAAGGCGTGGAGCAGAAGATGCAGCCTTCACTTCGCCAGAGCTACGCGAACTACCAAAACTCGAGCATACAAATGTAATTATCAATCGCAAAGATATCGATGATGCATTTGCTCGTGTAGGCGAATCAATCGAGAAGGATACTAAATCTAATCTCGACGCAATGGCTTTAGTTACCGATAAAGAAGCAACTAACCATGATCGCACTCTCACCTTTCAGTTCTTAGCTACTCCTATCGAAATTAAAGGCAACGGCAAAGTTGAAGAAGTTATTTTCAAGCGAACCGGCACCGATGAAACTTTCTCGATTAAATGTGGCTTAGTCATCACTGCCATTGGCTACGAAGCTGCATCACTCGAGGGCATTCCTTACGAAAAAGGCCGTGTAGTAAATGTCGATGGCTATGTTGCAGATAATGTTTATGTCGTTGGTTGGGCAAAGCGTGGACCGTCTGGTGTAATCGGCACCAATAAATCAGATGCAGCAGATGTGATGAATCTTTTGGTAAGTAAGTTAGTTCAGCCCAAAGGCAAGGGTGATGTCAGCGAGATAATTAGCCACAATAAAGTTGTCACCCAATTGCATTGGCAATCAATCAATGACGCAGAGATTGCAGCCGGTGAACCGCTCGGAAAGCCTCGTAGAAAGGCTGTTTCGCGCGAAGAACTACTCAATTTGGGCGCACTCTAATAAGAAGGTATTATTCGCATCTGCATTAAAAGTACAAATAAATAGGCGTGCGTAGCTCAACGGATAGAGCATCTGACTACGGATCAGAAGGTTAGGGGTTCGAATCCCTTCGCGCGCACAAGTTAAGCCTCGGGTGCCTTTCACACTCGGGGCTTTTCTTCTTTTGTAGAAGAAACGAAGGTATCTTTATAGCATGCAAGAGTCGGTGATTTTATGAGTTTGATGACTCTATCCATCGATTGTGGTGGATTATTTCTAAAAGCTTGCGTGCTTGATGAATCTGGCACCATGCATGCAACGCCTATTCGTATTGAAACTCCCTACCCGCTCTCAACTGAAAAATTCCTCGAGACGATGGAGACAATCAAAAATCAACTTCCCAAAGCCGATCGAGTAACAATTGGTTTGCCTGGAATGATTCGAAATGGTGTTGTTGTTGCGACTCCCCATTACATTAATGAGGCTGGACCCCATACTCGCATCAGCCCCGAGCTAAAAGAGCAATGGTGGGGATTTGATGTGCAGGCTGCAATCACTAGTCGATTAGCGATGCCAGCGAAAGTCCTTAATGATGCAGAGGTACATGGCGCTGGAATCGTCACTGGATCAGGACTTGAAATCGTAATAACTTTAGGAACTGGTTTAGGTTTTGCCGTTTTTCACGGTGGAAAACTATCTCCGCACTTCGAACTTTCGCATGCAACTGTTCGTCGTAACACCACATACGACACTTGGATCGGTGACCGCGAAAGACACCGAATGGGAAATACATTCTGGTCACGCCGTGTGAGGTTAATGGTCTCTGAACTCAGGCCCGTCTTTTTGTGGGACCGCCTCTATATAGGTGGCGGTAATTCACACAGTATTCAACAACGCGATCTGACCCTAATGGGCGATGACATTGTTATCGTGCCTAACTCTGCCGGTGTAGCTGGTGGAGTGAGGGCGTGGCAGCTCTAGCTTCGAATAGCTCTGGCAAAGTCGGCAAAGTCTTCAACCAAGATATCAATCTCAGTTTGAGTATGAGCCAACGAAATTAACCACTGCTCATCAAGACCTGGTGGCGTGATGATTCCGCGATTGAGTGCGAATAACCAGTGAGCTTCAGCAACACCGAAATCAGTTGCTTTGTAATCACGATAGTTGCGAACTGGCTTTGTTGACCATGTAACACAACCTTTTACGCCAAAACCAACGGTGTGAGCGGGTAATTGGTATTCATCGATGATGTCGCTGATTCGCTCGAGAGCCTGGAAATTTAACATCTCTGCTTTCTCGAGTGTTTCAGGGGTTGCAATGCGATCTATTGCGCGTACTCCCGCCATAGCAAGGGGATTACCGTTAAATGTTCCGAAGTGGGCCATTTTATTGTTGGTAACAAAGTCCATGTACTTCTTCTTGCCACCGAAAGCAGCGAGTGGAAGTCCTCCACCGATTGATTTTGCGAGAGTAATCAGGTCGGGCTTTACACCAAGACGCATTGAAGCACCATTGGCGCCAGCAGTCAGACCAGTTTTAACTTCATCAAAGATAAGAACTACATTGTATTGATCGCAAAGAGCGCGAACTGACTCAAGATAACCAAGATCTGGAAGAACGATTGCAAGGTTTTCTAGAACTGGTTCGACGATAAAGCAAGCTATCTTCTTTGCATTCTTCTTAAACATTTTCTCTAACGCTTCTACATTGTTAAATGGAACAACATAGATATCGCCCGGAACCAAGTTTGAATCAATATGAGGTGTTGGCTTCTTTGGGTTACCAATTTTGTTTAGTGGTGGCTTACTTGAAACAACGAATGGGTCGTAGCTACCGTGATAGCCGCCTTCAACTTTAAGAATGCCCATCTTCTCGGTTGCAGATCGCGCAACGCGGACGGCGTACATTGTTGATTCAGTACCTGAGTTAGTAAATCGCACTTGGTCGATTCCGAAGCGCTTACAGATTCGCTCTGCAGCATCGGTAGATGTTGGTGATGGGGTTACAAAGAGCATGCCCTGCTTGAGGGATTTTTCAATCTCTTCGACAACAATTGGGTTGAGGTGGCCGGCGAGCATTGCGCCGAAGCCCATAGATAGGTCGAGTAACTGGCGACCGTCGACATCGGTCATATAGGCACCATTGGCTGATGCGATAGAGATTGGGTATGGATCCCAATGCTGGAAGCTTGAGGTTACGCCGAGCGGGAGCGAGCTAAATGCGCGCTTGCTCTCGATTTCTGAGCCCTTGGTGTTCTTAGTGAAGAGCTCCCATTCGGCAGCGAGGACAGCGGCTACCTTTTCAGGAGAAATTGGTTTAGATGTTGCTGGAACTCGACGGTATGTATTTGCATGTGGCGCCTGCATCGCGTGTGATGTTGTCATTGTAAAACTTGTACTACAAAAGCCTCTAACTTAGAAGCGGTTTTGGTCTGTACTCTCCTTTAGAGCACGCTATTCAACGTGTAGGAGAATTATCTCTGAAGGTCAAAAAAGTTGCAACTAATAGGAAAAGGCGCGAGTTTTACGCGGGGAATTACGCGCGAATAATTTGAATTGCGTTAAGAACAATAATTGCAATTGCCACAACTGTTCCCAGTACTTTTGCCGGCAAACGTCCTACTAATTTTGCCGCTATCGGAGCAGCTATAACGCCGCCTAACGCTAAACCACCAACGGTCGCCCAGTTAATATCAATTCTATTTATATTTACAAGAAAACCTACTGATGCTGAAACAGCAACAACAAATTCCGCTGCGCTCACTGTTCCAATTACTTTACGTGGTTCTGTTGAAGTTGTTGTAATGAGGGTTGGAGTCACGATTGGACCCCAGCCACCGCCACCTGACGCGTCAACAAATCCACCGGTAAATCCTAAGTAAGTGAGGAATCGAGGATTCTTGATCTCAAGCATGTTTACTTGATTCTCGGTTCTAAAGACATTTCGATAGAGAAGTAAGAAACCTAAAAATAGTAGAAGTGTTGAGATAAAGACCTTCGAACTTGAGAGATCGATAAATGATAAGAAAGTAGCGCCAAGGAAAGCGCCGATTCCGCCAGGGATTGCTAGGCGCACAAGTATTTTCTTATCAATATTCTCAGCGTGCCAATGCGATGCTCCAGATGCAAGCGTGGTGCCTATTTCAGCCATATGCACGGCGGCGGATGCAACTGCTGCAGAGGCCCCCAGGGTAATGAGCAGGGTAGAGCTAGTGAGGCCAAAACCCATACCGAGTGCACCATCAATAAGTTGGGCGACCGATCCGACTAGAGCAAAGAGAATCCAGTTCATAGAAGAATCTTAAGGATTTTCTCTACATTCTCTTCGATTGGCGCGGTGCCATCGAGATGCAAATCTGGTGCTGAAGGGGCTTCATAATCCTGACCAACGCCAGTGAAGTTTGGAATATCTCCAGCGGCTGATTTCTTGTAGAGACCCTTTGGATCACGAGTACGACATACATCAACAGGTGTATCTACAAATATCTCTAAGAACTCGCCATCTTCAAAGATTGATTTAGCACGATTGCGATCTACTTCAAATGGACTGACAAGTGCTGAAATAACGATCAAACCTGCATCAACCATGAGCTTTGCAACTTCAGATACACGGCGAACGTTTTCGGCGCGATCTTCAGGTGTAAAGCCAAGATCCATGTTCAAACCTAAGCGCAAGTTATCTCCATCAAGCACATATGGATGCGCACCCGATGCAAAGAGGCGCTTCTCAAGAGCGTTTGCGATAGTTGATTTTCCTGAGCCTGATAGCCCAGTCAGCCAAACAACACGTGCTTTTTGAGATTTTTGTGCACTTCGTTGAGCCTTATCAACTTCGTAATCTTGATGTGTCACATTTGATGCACGGCGAAGTGAATGTCTTACCATTCCAGCGCCAACAGTTTTAAGAGTTAAACGGTCAACCAGAATAAAGTTACCGAATTCGCGAGAATCACTATA
>WLDZ01000090.1 GCA_009704515.1 Actinomycetota bacterium | reverse complement strand
GCTGAGTGGCATTCTCTCGCTGCCTGAGGCGCAGCGGCCACTTGCCCTGCCCTTGTTCAGTGGAGACCAGTTAGCTTTAGACTGACAGCACCATCTTTATGCATCCGTTCAAGCGCAAAAGCCGCTAGTGACAGCCCATAACTGATGTAACGAGATACCGGGCCCTAAAGCGCTGCAAAGGCTGACATGATCCACTTTTGAACGATTTTGACAGCCGGCAGGTGTCGAAGATCGCGATGCACTATGAGCCAGGGCTGACGCGTCGGTAAGGCCTCAGGCAGTGGGATGGGGATAAGCGAGGCCGAACGGGAAGCAAAGGCCGCTGGAAGTAGCGCAATGCCCGCTCCGGCCTCTGCTGCTGTCATCAAGCCCCTTGTGCTTCCTGTCCGCATGACGACTGTATCGGAAAGGCCTTGGCGCGCGATCCAATCAAGTTCGGGCAAACGGCCATAACTGTCATCATAGATCAGCAGTTTTTCTGACTGCAGGTTGATCTCGTCCGGCGAACGGCCTGCGAGATAATTTGGGGCGGCAAAGAAGCCAAGCCGGATGTCAGCAAGCCTGCGCGCATAGAGGCTGGCGCCTTCAGGGCGAACCATCCTGATGGCGAGATCGGCATCACGCCCTGCGAGGCTGACAACATCGGCTTGGGACTGAAGATGCACCGGAAAATCTGCTCCGCTTTCCCACAGTCGGTTTAAGGCAGGGGCGAGCACGTCAGAAATTACAAATTCGGTGGCGGAAACCCGTATAGGGGTTGATTGGGCACCTTTGCGAAGGCTCGTCGCCAAACGCTGCACACGCAACAACTGCTCGGCCAGGGGGTCCGCCGCCTCGGCAACTGCAATACCGTTTTGCGTCAACCTGACTCCATCGGCGCGACGATCTACAAGCTGTATGCCCAGCATGGATTCCAGCGTCTCAATCCGCCGAGAGACCGTGGATACCGCAACACCGCGCGCCCTGGCCGCGGCGCTGAGCGTTCCTGCGTCGCGGATAGCGATAAGGTCATTAAGATCCTGCGGGTCGATGGCCACCAATACATCTTTGCAAAAACAAGAAAACGTTTTGCTTTATTGCAAAATGGAGAGTGCCATTCAATCGGCTATCGATCGAGAATCCGTGGTCCCGTGGATAAAGGGCAATCCAAGCAAATTTCCTGATCGGCAAAATTTAGTGACCGTAACGTTAATCCAAAGGCAGGACAGCAATTGATGAGAAGCTTCATATCTAGTCTCGGCGCGCGCATCGACACTTGGAATGGCGCAAAGAAAATGGAGCAGTACCGGAACGGCTGGCCTGCCAAGGCAACGCCGAATGTCCGGTTTCATCGAACTCCCATAGTGCAATACCGCTATCTGGACGAAGGTAATGGACCGACGATTATCTTTACCGTCGACCCGCCAATGACGATCGAAGTCTATGGTCCGCTGGTAGAGGCATTCTCCAAACAGTTTCGTGTGGTGGTGGTTGAATTGCCTGCAATGGGGTTCTCCGCAACTTTAAGCGGCTACAGCTTCGGCTTTAATGAGACAAATGATGACCTGGCGTCTTTCATTCGTGCGGTCTGCGGTGAGGGAAGCATTTTTGCCTTTTCATGCGCCGCCAGCCTGGCTGCAATCGATATTGCCCACCGCATGCCTGAGCTTGCGTCGCACCTCTGCTTGATCCAGGCAGGAGGGACAGAGGCGTTCGCGATCTGGAAAGCGGCTCGGGACCCCAAGGGCATTCTTGCCAAGCCCATTATTGGGCAGCTGACCATGAAGCGCATGGCTCCGCGTCGAATGCCGCAATGGTATGGCTTGTCTGTCGGGCGAAGGGAACAGGTCGAGCATTTCTGTTCCTGTGCCGAGCGGTCATTCGCACATGGTGCGATGTGGTCGCTGGCCAGCGCCTATCAGCTTTACCTCGACCAGCGGCAAGAACTACCCCAGCCGCCGCAGCCTATGCTCTCTATCTGGGGAAGCGCCGACCGCTCGCATCCGGCAAGTAACGCACATTCGCTGGCCCGGCTATATAGCGACGTGCACAGCGTGACCTTCGACCACCTTGGCCATACACCCGAGTTGGAGGAGCCAGCGCTGGTCCTCGACGCAATCACTAACTTTGTGGACCGGTCATGACCGGCACGGAACATCCCATACCGCCCGGCTTTGAACCGCATTTCCGGCAAAGTCCGGTCACCGATCCTTGGGAGCCGCTCTATATCAAGCGATCAGGGCCAGATTTTATATTGGCACTTAGGATCGACAGGCAACATTGCAACGCACGAGGCCTGCTCCATGGAGGCGTCATATCAGCATTGGCTGACAATGCCATGGGTCTGAGCTGCATCCTTCAGATGGAGAATGTCTCTGCTTTGACCGTCAATCTTGCGGTCGATTTCCTGCATGTTGGGAAGATTGGTCATTGGCTGGAGGTGCGCGCCCGGCCGGACAAACTTGGCCGCACGCTTTCCTTCGCAAACGCTCGGATTTTCGCAGATGACGATCTGATTGCACGGGCTAGTGCGACATTTCGTATCATCGCACGAGTGGCAGAGTAGATGACGTAACTGCGGAAAGAATTCCAAATGTCGGACCTACGCCAATGGCGTAGGTCGTCGCAGACAGCGAGAACATCATATCGACCGAACCTCGAATGAAGCGGTTCGGCCAGTGAGAATGGCAGATTTCCGATGCTTTAGGCTTTCGGGCAGGTGATGAAGTTCGTGACGCTCTCGGTAGGCGGGCTGTTTTTCCAACTCACGGCCCGTAAGTGGCTAAGCGGCAGTGGAGAGCTATCTCACCAAAAAATGATGCAAATTCAACGATTTTCAAGATGCCGTGGCCACTGTCATGGTCGGGGGAGACAGTTTGTTT
The DNA here is from genome assembly GCA_009704515.1 of Actinomycetota bacterium. Next base: position 1,983 of record WLDZ01000090.1, on the reverse strand, counting down.
CGCAACTCGGTGCGTAGGCGGTGCGAGAGCGTCTCCCAACAAACTCTATTTCTATTATCGTATCGATATCAAACGGCTAATTTTTAAGGGTCTTTAGGGCCAATGTAGCTAAGTATGGGCACCAGCTGTAGCAACGAGATAAGCGCTGAGCATGCACCTCAGCTCGGATGTCATTATCTCCGGTGAGGTTAAGTTGCCGTCGTCCTCCGCAAACCATCGATGAGTGAGAGTATCTGCCGTTTCGACAAGCAATTGCGCAGTCAGTTTCGGATTGTTCGAATAGCCGTCGAGCGCGGTTGCCACTAGCGCGATTACGCGTTGCTTTAGCGCCCCCACCCGGGCCCGCGCTTCGGATGAAAGGGGCACCTCGGAAGAGAGCACACGATGCAGGCGCGGGTCATCTTTGTGCAGATTGACGAACCCGTCGACGAGAGACGTCACGAGCGTTTCCAAGCTACTTTTACTCGACGCGTTAGTGGCCGCTGCAGCCAACATCGCCTCGCCTTTGGCGAGATGCTCGGAAACGATGGCGTCAGCAATCGCCTGCTTGTTCGGGAAATACTCATAAAGAGAACCAATCGACACACCCGCTCGTTCGGCAACGGCATTGGTATTGAATCCGGCCCATCCACGTTCAGCCAAAACCCGAGCAGCGCCTTCTAAAATCGCCGAGACGGTCAATTGAGCCCGACTTTGTTTGGGCAGCCTTGTGCGGGTTTGGCGCGCCTTAGCGGATGACAATTGCCCCTCCTTCAATCCGAGTATGAAAAACCGAATAATTGCTCAATAAAATGCGTCAACCGTGAAGGGAGGCGTTGTCTTGAAGTAGAACCAAAAATCATCGAGGCGCCATCACTCGTTCTTGGCCTGCAACCGCAGGATCCAAGTTGCCCCCTCGACGTCGCAAACTTTGCTGATCCAGCGTGACCAATAGCAGCTGCGGCATGAGACCCAAGCGCTGCCCAAAAGTTGCAACTTTAACTCTGGGAGGTTCCTTTGAAAGTCGTTGTAACCACGATTCTAGATGCACCAGTCGAGCGGATATGGGCGGAGGTAAAAACTCCTCGCTTGCTAGATCACGTGGCGGCACCGCTCATCACCTTTGATCTCATCGATCCCGCGACCATGCCCGCTCACTGGGGCGACGGACGTTATCTCGTCAGTATGCAGTTTCTGGGCTTGATCCCCATTGGCCGTCAGTGGATCGTTACCTCCACGCCGCAGCCCGAGGACCAGACCCGAGGCGTATTCCGCATTCGCGACAATGGAATAGGCGACATCGCGAAAGTCTGGGACCACCTTATCGTGATCGAGGCGCGAACCGACGGTCGCACTGCCTACCGTGACGAGGTGGAGGTGAAAGCAGGCGTTCTCACCCTTGGCGTGTGGCTTTTCGCACACTGGTTCTACCGGCACCGCCAGGCGCGCTGGCGACGCTTGGTTCGGCAAGGTTTTCGATATCCTGATAATCGCGCTTAGAGCGCAGGGAGCTGTCAGTCTAATGTGAAACGCTCTCCGTTGGTAAGGCGGGGACGAAGAGAGAGATAAGCTTCAAGCGACACCGGTTCTCTCCCGATGTGATCCGATATACGGTTTGGCTCTATTATCGCTTCACGATGAGCCTGCGCGATGTCGAAGATCTGCACGCGGAGCGCAGCATCGATGTGGGCTAAGAAACGGTGCGGTGTTGGGCGAACAAGTTCGGTCCGGCCATCGCGGCCAACATCCGCAAGGCCCGAGGGCGTGGCGACAGCGTCTGGCATTTGCCGAATGGAGCGCTGCGTCCGGGACAGATGACTGAAACCGTATAGGTAGGTCTAAGTTCGCGCGGCGAAACTTAACCTGACAAGACCATGAGCGACTGCCAACGGCAAATTGCTGTCGCTAGATGGTGTCCGAGTAACGTTGCGAGTCGTGATTATGATGCACAATGTCGCATTCGTATGTTCACCGCGAAGCGAATGAGTCATGATGGGTTTTGCT
>WLDZ01000009.1 GCA_009704515.1 Actinomycetota bacterium | reverse complement strand
GCTTGCCGCCCATGGCAATTACTTCTTCGTAGAACTTGTCGACCATTTCGGTCATAGGAAGCTGTGCCCCATTGCGCTTGGCTTCGTCAAAACAAATAGCCAAGTCTTTGCGCATCCATTCCACGGCAAAACCAAATTCGAATTCGTCGCGAACCATGGTCTTTGCTCGGTTTTCCATTTGCCATGACTGTGCAGCGCCTTTGGAAATGACATCAACAACATCGTCTGGGTTCAACCCTGCGCGCATGGCGAAGTTCAATGCTTCAGACAACCCTTGTGCAATTCCAGCGATGCAAATTTGATTCACCATCTTTGCCAACTGCCCAGAGCCCGCCTTGCCCAACAACTGGCAACGCTTTGCGTACGCATCAATAATTGGATTCACGCGGTCGAATGATGCTTGATCGTTGCTTCCACACATAACAGTAAGTTGACCGTTTTCAGCGCCAGCTTGGCCACCTGAAACCGGAGCATCGACAAACCCTGCGCCAACTGCAGCACATGCATCAGCAAGTTCACGCGCCAGTGTTGCAGATGCGGTGGTGTGGTCAACCAACACTGAACCAGGCTTCAATCCGGCAAGTACACCGTCATCACCAAAAACAACCGAGCGAACGTCATTGTCGTTACCGACACACATGAACACGATGTCGCTCTGTTGCGCAACTTCGCGTGGAGTCAGTGCTCGCGAACCACCATATTCGGCAACCCATGCATCTGCTTTTTGCGTTGTGCGGTTGTACACCACAACGTGGTGACCGGCTTTTGCAAGGTGGCGAGCCATTGGCCCACCCATAATTCCCAAACCAACGTAGCCAACGTTTGCCACGACTATTTCTTTTTCGCTACGGCCTTAGCAGGAGCTTTCGCAACTTTTGCCGCTTTTGCAACTGGCTTTGCTGCATCTTTCGCAACTGCTTTTGCAACAGGCTTGGCGTCATCCTTTGGAATCTGCTTCACGATCTTTGCGCCCTTTGAAGGCTTCAACACACCTTGTTCAAGCGCTGCATCAAGCCACACTTCTGCAGCATCAGTTGAAACTTTTAGCGCAGGTGAAATTTCTGAGATCAAGTTGATGCGCGCCCGGTCGTACATAGTTTTTTCTGCAGCCGACAATGCGCTGTCGCGGTCGCGTGCAGCCAAGTTACGTACCACTTCAGCAACTTGGTATACGTCGCCACTCTTCAACTTTTCTTGGTGGTTCTTAAATCGACGCGACCAGTTCGCAGGCACGCGTGGGTCGGCTTTCGACAGCACTGAGCGCAAGTCTTCAAGTTCAGATTTCGATACCGGCGGGCGCACACCAACTTGGTTCGCCATTGCGGTTGGTACCGAAAGGGTCATTTCGTTGATGACGGTCTTCAAAATGAGGTATTCCTGGACCGCACCGAATGCCTTCATGCGCTTAATGCCGTGCACAATGCAGGCACCATGCTGGGGGTAAATGACGGTGTCACCTTTTTTGAATTTCACTGAAGCGACCTCTCTACAGACTGACCCCGAAAGGATAGGCGTTCAGAGCCCCTAACCCACAATGCGCGCGATATTCACACGCTCATTTGCAATTGCGCCCCCGGTAGGAATCGAACCTACGACCTACGGATTAGAAGTCCGCCGCTCTATCCATCTGAGCTACGGGAGCAATCTGCTTGCTCAAATCTACCGTCCACTCAACTACCGTTTAGCCGTGCGTTCACGACTGTTGGTGCTGTTTGCGGCAATCTGTTTCGCCACAACTGGCACATCGCGAGCACTTGGGCCAGACAGTGCCACATCGCTTGGAGTTGCCGCTATTCGTTTTATCGTCGGTGCAATTGCCCTATTTGCCATCGCTGCACTTACCCGTAAGCCACATGTGGCCACAGTTGCACTACCCCTATATATATGGGTCATTGCAGGCTTTGGCCAGGCCATGTACGGGGCAACCTTTTTTGCAGCCGTTCACGACACTGGTGTCGCCGTTGGCACGGTGGTGGCGCTTGGCTCGGCGCCAATTCTTACTGGAGTTCTGTCGGCAATGTTGTTTCGTTCGATCCCTTCTCGCACATGGATGTTGGCAACAGGTATCGCCATTGCCGGAATGTCGCTCATTGTGCTTTCGGGCGATAACACAACAGTTTCGGCAAGTGGGATTATTTACGCGCTTAGTGCGGGTTTGGGTTATGCGCTGTTTGCACTCGCTAGCAAGCGCATTGTCGAGTCGGGAGTTGCGAGCGATGTTGCCATGGCGCGAGTGTTCGGTATCGCTGCAGTCATGCTGAGTCCAACATTATTTTTTGTCAATATTGATTGGGTACTCACATCTGGAGGTTTTTCGCTCGGGCTGTGGCTTGGAATTGTCACAGTTGCGCTTGCCTATTGGGCATATGCAAGCGGTCTCACGCACCTAGAACCGCGTGAAACCACCATGATCACCCTCGGCGAACCTGTTGTTGCAACGATGCTTGGCGTATTGGTGCTGAATGAACGACCTGCTGCACTTGCATGGCTGGGCATAGTTATCGTCATTGTCGCACTCGCTTACGAGTCACTCGGTACTACTTCAAATATGAAACACTGAGCACATGCCTCGCGCGTTGCTCAGTGTGTACGACAAAACAGGAATCGTCGAATTCGCTCGACAACTGCACGAACTTGGCTGGGAGCTCATATCTAGCGGTGGCACAGCATCGGTCATTTCAGATGCAGGAGTACCAGTCATTGATGTTGCCGAAATTACCGGTTACCCCGCAATCTTGGGACACCGTGTTGTCACGTTGCATCCGTCTATCCATGGTGCGCTTCTTGGAGATATCAGCGACCCCGCACATGTTGCCGAGATGCAACAACTAAATATTTTGCCAATCTCACTAGCTGTTGTAAACCTGTATCCGTTTTCCAGCAATCCAAGTATTGAACTCATCGATGTTGGTGGCCCTGCCATGGTCCGCGCTGCCGCCAAGAACCACGCCCACGTAGCGGTGGTTACCGATCCGATGCAATACAGCGAAATACTTGATGCACTGAAGTCTCCAAGTGGAATCAATTCCACAATGAGGAAGTCTCTTGCTGCACAGGCGTTTGCCGCGACCGCGGAATACGACGCACAAGTAGCGCGGTGGTTTAGCGATGAAACTACATCTCTTCCTGAACGAATGAGCATCCATCTCGTACGTGAAGACATATTGCGCTATGGCGAGAACCCACATCAACAAGGTGCCAGATACCGAATTGTTGGTAACGCGAGTTGGTGGAACACCGCAAAACAATTAGGCGGCAAAGAAATGAGTTATTTAAACGTGCTCGATGGCGAATCTGCATGGAACTTGGTGTCCAATTTTGACAGCCCATGCGTTGCCATCATCAAGCACGCAAACCCGTGCGGAATGGCTGTTGCAAAAACTATTGAATTGGCCTATGAGCGAGCGTTGGCCTGCGACCCCATAAGTGCTTTTGGAGGAATTGTCGCATTGAATCGCACGGTTGATACCACGGTCGCCGAGCACGTGATTGACATCTTCACCGAAGTGGTTATTGCGCCAGAATTTACCTCCGAAGCTTTGGCTCTGCTGAAATCAAAAAAGAACCTGCGGATCATCGCTGCTGAACAGCCAACAGGCGGACATCTCCATATGCGTTCCATCGATGGTGGAATGCTCATCCAGGACGTGGATGTAGTGGAAACACCGGTTGAGTCATGGAAAGTGGTGTCCACCGCGACTCCAACTGAAGAACAACTTGCCGATGCTGTAGTTGCATGGGTTGCGTGCGCATCGGTTTCTTCGAATGCCATCACACTGGTGAGCAATGGTCAAACCGTAGGAATTGGTGGAGGCCAGCAAAACCGGATTGATGCTGCCCGACTTGCGTGCGAGAGAGCTGGTGATCGTGCTCATGGCGCAGTAGCGGCGAGCGATGCATTTTTCCCGTTCCGCGACGGCCCAGATTTGCTTGCTCGACACGGTATTTCGGTCATCGTTCAGCCTGGCGGTAGCCAGCGAGACGAAGACTCGATCGCAGCCGCCAATGAGCATGGCATGGTCATGATCTTCACTGGCACGCGACATTTTCGACACTGAACTTTTTGTAAAGAGTGTGACGACTGTTTGTTGACTTTTTGTTCAAACCGAGGCTTGAAAAAAGTTCTGACAACTAATGTCGCGCTATGGGAGGCGGTGCGGGCTCAATTTTGACGTCCGAGCACTTGTGTATCACTTCTCAGAACACCGATCCTCGGGCAATTGCGCTACTGCAATCTGCGCATGATTTAGGAATCACTGCGCTTACGGGAATCCATGTTTCCGACTTAGTGTTCTTCCGTGGAAATATTCACGACGACACAAAACTGTTGCTTGAGTCTTTGTTGGTCGACTCGTTGCTGCAACAAGGTGAATGGAATCTCAGTAGCACCGCCCGCGAGCATGTTGTAGAGACAGCGCTGCACCCTGGCGTCACCGACGCCACTACAGACGAATTGCTCCGCGTAATTCAACGGATGGATCTGCCAATTGACGGTGTGGCCAGTGGTAAGCGTTTTGTACTTCAGGGATCGCTTGCACCGAGCGAACTCAACAGACTCATCTCTGCTCTCCTGGCAAACCCAATCATTGAGCGTTGGAGCGTGGATTCCCCTATCGAGCCACTGTTTGTGGATACGCAAGCAATTGCAACGATTGCAGTGAATCGTGTACCCATAGATTCCACAACTACACCTGAACAACTGTCTGTTATCAACAGGGAACGCGGCCTTGCACTTGACCCGGAGGAGTTGATTGCTGTTCGCGAACACTTTTCCCAGCGTGGCGTTCACCCCACCGATGTTGAGCTTGAAACCATTGCCCAAACATGGAGTGAGCATTGCGCGCACAAGACTTTTCGCGCAAATATCACTACCGAAAGCGGTGCTTCTCGACCATCGCTCATAAACCAATTGCGCGCAAGCACCGACAAAATCAATGCGCCGTATGTCGTGAGCTCATTTGTTGGCAATGCGGGAATTATCAGTTTGACGCCAGGTCGCACATTGGCTGTGAAATGTGAGACGCATAATCACCCAAGCGCAATTGAACCTTTCGGTGGAGCAAACACTGGAGTTGGCGGAGTTATTCGGGACATCATGGGTGCTCAGCACACTCCAATTGCATGCACCAACATCTTATGTTTTGGTCCACCCGACACTGACACCTTGACTTTGCCCGAAGGAGTGTTCCCGCCTCGGCGCACACGCGATGGAGTGATTGACGGAATTGCAGATTACGGGAACAAGATCGGTCTTCCAACAGTTGCTGGAGCCGTGTTGTACGACTCTGGGTATACGGCAAATCCATTGGTGTACGCAGGTTGCATTGGCACATCAAATTCATATATCGATCAAGTTGTGCCACAGCCTCGTGATCGCATTGTTGTATTGGGTGGTCGCACAGGTCGCGATGGGCTTCGCGGTGCGACCTTTTCATCGATGACCATGGATGCAACAACTGGTGATGTATCTGGCGCGAGCGTGCAAATTGGCGACCCAATTACCGAGAAATTGGTGATTGATCTTCTTGCTGATGCACAGCATTTGTATCGAGCAATTACCGATTGTGGTGCGGGTGGTTTGTCTTCTGCAATTGGCGAAATGGCAGAAAGAGTTGGAGCACGCGTTGAACTGACACACGCACCTTTGAAATACCCTGGGCTCGCACCGTGGGAAATTTGGTTATCTGAAGCTCAAGAGCGAATGGTGCTTGCTGTTGCTCCTCAACAGTGCGAAGACCTGCGCACGCTATGTGTGCTGCATGGCGTGGAGTACACCGACATGGGTGAATTTACGGGAGACAACCAGCTTGTTGTTACCTACAACAGCGAACCCGTGCTGCAATTAGATACCGATTTTTTACACAACGGAAGACCGCAGCGAAACATGCGCGCAGTCATGCCGAAACCAAACCGAACAGCAGATAAAAGCGCACCGAATTGGCTTTCCCAACACAACGTCGCAGACATCTTGATGGCGTTACTTGGTCACCCAAACATTGCCAGCAAGGCTTCTGTTATCCATCGCTATGACCATGAAATTCGAGGGGCAACTGCAGTGCGCCCCCTTGTTGGTCAAGTTGGTGATGGTCACGGAGACGGCGTGGTTATTGCAGAACCGCTTGATGATTTTGGCTTCGCGATTGGCATTGGAGTCAACCCCTGGTTTGGCATTCACGACGCGGAGCGCATGGCTCTTGCTTGCATCGACGAAGCAATGCGCAACGTTGTGGCCGTTGGCGCCGACCCCGACAAAGCCGTGCTTCTCGACAACTTTTCGTGGGGCGACCCGCGCCGAGAGACCACACTTGGCGAACTCGTAGCCGCAGTAGATGGTTGTGTTACTGGCGCGCACGCGTTTGCCGCGCCATTCGTGTCGGGCAAAGACTCGTTGAATAACGAATACCTCGGTAGCGACGGCGAACGCCATTCCGTGCCACCCACGCTGGTGATTACCGCCGTTGCTCATGTGCCAAACGCAAACCGCACCGTCACTGCCGACTTGAAAGGCGCTGGTAACACCATCATTTTGGTCGGGCGAACGCTTCCCGAATTTGGCGGAAGCCATGCCGCCATGGTGTGCAATGCGCAATCAACTTGCGTGCCTTCGTTTGATGAGCAATCGCCTACTCATTACCGAGCAGTGCACGCGCTGATGCTGCAACAGAAAATTCGTTCATGCCATGACTGCAGCGAAGGTGGGCTTGGTGTAACCGTTGCTGAAATGGCAATGGCAGGCCGACTTGGAGTCGCACTACTTCCCACTGACGATGCACACACTCACCTATTCAGCGAATCTCTCGGACGTCTCGTTCTTGAAGTTGAGGCTGCGCACGTTAGTGACGTATTGACAGCACTACCTGGTGCGCAAGTTATTGGTTCGGTAACTACAACACCATTCCTCGTGCTTCCAGACAACAGCGCGCTTTCAGTTGACACGATGTTGACCGTGTGGCAGGCACCGCAGTGAACTCACCACATGCACTCGTACTTACTGCACCTGGCACGAATCGCCACCCCGACGTGATGTTTGCTTTACAACAGGCTGGTGCAACTTCGACTGCTCTCAACATGCACCAACTCCGCGAACAGCCGCATGCCATTGACACCGCCCAAATAGTTGTAGTTGCTGGTGGATTTTCTTTTGCCGACGCACTTGGTGCAGGAAGATTATTTGCGCTCGAACTTTCAGAAATTCTGGGTGACTCATTACTCAATGCTGTGCAATCAGGCAAACCAATTATTGGAATTTGCAATGGCTTCCAAACTCTTGTGCGTCTTGGAGTGTTGCCAGGTAAGCATCGCGCCGCACTTGGACACAATGAGGTTGGTGGTTTTCAATGCAGTTGGATCTCAATGAAGCCAACTTCAAAACGCAGTGTATGGACACAAAACCTCACCGAAGACATTTACTGCCCTATCGCCCATGGCGAAGGTCGGTTCACTGCAAGCGACGAAACACTTTCGCATCTGCGCGAAAACGATCAAATCGCGCTGACATATTCGGGACGTAACCCAAATGGAAGTTGCGATGACATTGCAGGAATCTGTGACGAAACAGGCTTCGTACTCGGGCTTATGCCCCACCCTGAAAATCATGTCGTTGCGCGCCAGCACCCCCAGTTCCACCGTGGTCATGCACATGGCCTCGGACTTCGGCTCTTCGAGCAAGGAGTAGCAATTGCTCGTAGTTGACCCGTGTACTGATATTTCATTGCCGCTTCCCGGCCGTTCGGTGGGCAAAGTACGAGTGGCATATTCCCTTCCTCAAAACGAGCGACTGTTCATCACTACCGATCGATTGTCAGCCTTTGACCAAATCGTTGCTGCAGTTCCCTATAAAGGCCAAGTACTGAATCAACTCGCAGCATGGTGGTTCGCCAACACAACCGACATCATCGGCAACCACATCGTTTCGTTACCAGATCAAAATGCAACTATTGCTAAAGGCGCAACACCGCTACCCGTAGAAGTCGTTGTTCGCGGTGTCATGACCGGATCAACAAGCACCAGTATTTGGAAGCAATACGAACAGGGCAAACGCAAAATTTACGGCTACTCGTTTGCAGATGGAATTACCAAAAATACGCTGCTCCCGGAAGCGATCATTACGCCAACCACAAAAGGTGACGCTGGCGCCCACGATGAACCTCTTACAAATTCCGAAGTAGTAGACCGCGGGTTGGTTGACGCAGCAACATGGGCAACGGTACAAAAAGCCGCACTCTCGCTCTTCGCACGCGGACAGCAAATTGCTCAACGTGCAGGGCTTCTCCTAGCCGACACAAAGTACGAATTTGGAACCCTGCCACATGGCGAAGTGATCATCATCGACGAAATGCATACTCCTGATTCTTCACGTTTCTGGGAAATCTCCTCATACGAAGAGCGACTTGCTGCAGGCAAAGAACCAGAAAGCCTGGACAAAGAACCAATTCGTTTGGCACTTCACGCCGTTGGCTACCGCGGAGATGGAACACCTCCTGTGCTTGACGAGGTGGTGATTGCAACGACAACTAGGCGTTACATCACCGCATATGAACGCATCACTGGAACCGCATTTGCTCCGGGCGAATACCCAATTCAACAACGACTCATATCGGCTCTACAGAAAGCAAATATCTTATGAAACGTCAGCACCCCTTTTCATGTGATGCACCGCGCGAAGAGTGCGGAGTACTCGCTATTTCGTCAACTGAATCAGATGCTGCTCAGCTCTCTTTCTTTGGATTGTTTGCTTTGCAACACCGTGGACAAGAGGCAGCTGGCATCGCGGTTGCAGATGGTAAGCAGGCACGGCTTCATAAAGACGTTGGTCTTGTTGGTCAAGTCTTTACTCCGCACACACTTGCGCCGCTTACCGGTCAACACGCCATTGGCCACACGCGCTATTCCACAACAGGAGCTCCAGGTGCACGAAACGCGCAGCCCTTCATGGTAGAAACCATTCACGGCCCACTTGCCGTCGCGCACAATGGCAACTTGGTGAATGCACCCGAACTTCGCGAAGAATTACTGACTAAAGGATTCGGACTGACTGCAAGCAGCGACACCGAAGTGATCACGCTCATGCTTGCAAGTGCTGGAGGCGCATCGTGGGAAACACGCCTCGAACGCACGCTTCCCGCTTGGCAAGGGGCATATTCATTGGTCATCCTCGCCGAAAATCGCGTTATTTGCGTGCGCGACCCGTGGGGTTTTCGACCGCTTTCACTTGGCAGGTTACCTAATGGAGGCTGGGCGTTTGCCTCTGAAACATGCGCTTTACGCACGCTTGATTGCACCGAAATCAGTGAAGTGCAACCTGGTGAAATTGTTACCGCACAAGGAACCGAACTTATTCGCAAGCAAGCACAAATTCCGCATGTGCCTCAAGCGCGATGCACATTTGAATTCGTCTATTTCTCGCGACCTGATTCGCAGTGGGACAACCGCAGCGTGCACTCGGTGCGTCAGCGCCTTGGCGAACAACTAGCCATTGAAGCAACGGTTGATGCAGACGTTGTGGTGCCGGTACCTGACTCATCTATTCCTGCAGCCGTAGGTTTCTCTCGCGTCAGCGGCATTCCGTACAACGACGGACTCATTAAAAACCGATACATCGGTCGCACATTTATTGAGCCAACACAAAGCATGCGCGACAAGGGCGTGGCAATGAAGTTCAACACGCTTGCCGAAAACCTAGAAGGCAAGCGCGTCATCATGATTGACGACTCGCTCGTTCGTGGAACGACAGCCGGTCGACTTGTCGCTTTGCTACGCGATGCAGGAGCAACCGAAGTGCACGTACGCATTACCTGCCCGCCCATTACACACGCATGTCACTTTGGTGTTGATATGGGTCACGATGACGACCTCATTTCATCACGACTTTCTTTAGAGGAACTGCGCAAAGAAATTGGTGCCGACTCACTTGCATTCTTGTCGCTTGAGGGAATGATGAAGGCTGTCGGCAAAGAGGACGGGTATTGCAACGCGTGCTTCACCGGTGCATACCCCATCACGATTACCAAGCGACTGAGTAAAGGAATGTTTGACCAGGTACTTGCATGACCAACGGCTTGAACATTTTGGTGGTTGGAAGCGGAGCACGCGAACACGCACTCGCTTCTAAAATTAGTGAGTCTCCACGATGCGCAAACCTGCACGTCACTCCAGGTAACGCGGGTACTCCAGGAACCCGACACACTGTTTCAGCAACCGATATAAACGGCATCATTGCGCTGTGCAATACCAACCGCGTCTCACTTGTTGTCGTGGGGCCAGAAGCACCGCTCGCTGCAGGAATTGTTGATGCATTGCTCGCAGCAGGAATTGCAGCATTTGGCCCAACGCAAGCTCTCGCCCGTCTCGAGTCCGACAAGTCGTACGCGCGAAACATTGCCCACACCCTGAACATGCCTAGCCCCCGGTTTGCCTCGTTCACACAAGGAAGCGAAGCCGAAGCGCTTGCGTGGTGGAAGAACTTTGGCGCAGACATTGTGGTGAAACAGTCTGGATTAGCAGGCGGAAAAGGCGTGGTTGTTCCAAATTCGACTGATGAAACCACGCTCGCTATTCGCGAAGCAATTGCTGTTGGCGACATTGTGCTGGAAGAACGACTGACTGGCACTGAATGTTCACTCATTGCAGTAAGCGATGGCAAAACCAGCGTTGCATTTCCTCTCGCCCAGGACCACAAGCGCATCGGCGAAGGTGATACGGGGCTGAACACAGGTGGCATGGGCGCATACGCCCCAGCGCCGGTGCAATTGTCGGCCGAAGAACTGCACGGCATGTTCATTACACCTGTCATCAATCATTTCGCAGCTGCCGGCACACCATTTACCGGAACGCTGTTTGCAGGAATCATGCTTACGTCAAACGGACCACGTTTACTTGAATACAACTGTCGGTTCGGCGACCCCGAAGCACAAGTGCTGCTCTCGCTCCTTGAATCTGACCTTGTCGAGATGTTGCTCGCGTGCACCACTGGTTCACTGAAACCAACCCATCTTTCGATTCGTGAAGGTAGCGCACTTGGCGTAGTGCTGGCATCGAGCAACTACCCCAACACGCCTCGCACGGGCGACACCATCACCAACTTGCCAAGCACCAACCCCATGTGTTCGGTGTTTCATGGTGGAACCGAAATACAAAGCGGCAATCTCGTTACCGCAGGCGGACGCGTGCTGACATGCGTGGGAGTCGGCGCAACACTTGAAGAGGCACGAACTCACGCATATTCTGCTGCTTCGCGCATTTCGTTTGACGGCGTACAGATGCGTCGAGACATCGCCTGGCGTGCACCTGGAGCAACCATCAAGTCGTATGCATCAACGGGTGTAGATATTGACGAAGGTACTCGCGCAGTTGATCTCATCAAGGCAAGCGTTGCTAAAACCGCAACGTCACAAGTACTGCGAGGCGTTGGTGCTTTCGGTGGCGCGCTCGATGTGTCATTCCTCAAAGAGTTTGATCACCCAGTACTCGTTGGCTCAACCGATGGCGTTGGAACCAAGGTTGAACTTGCAGCGCGAACTGGTCGCATTCGCGGCACGGGTCACGACATTGTGAATCACTGCGTGAACGACGTGTTGGTACAACGCGCGTATCCACTGTTCTTTCTTGACTATCTTGCATCGTCACACTTGAACGCAGACAATGTGGCCGAAGTTGTTGGTGGAATGGCCGATGCTTGTGCTGCGGCGGGCTGCGTGCTGCTCGGTGGCGAAACCGCCGAAATGCCCGGCGTGTACGCCGAAGGTGCTTTCGATATTGCAGGAACCCTTATTGGAGTGGCGGAACGTGAGCAATTGCTGCCGCTTCCAACAATCGCCGCAGGAGACGTACTCATCGGTGTTGCTTCTAATGGACCACACACCAACGGGTATTCGTACCTGCGCAAACTCTTCGCCTGGATTCCCATGGAGTCACAACCAGTGCCACTTGACCGCCCGCTAGTGGAAGCCCTCTTAGAACCACATCGCAACTATTTGCCAGTTCTCAAAGATGCGCTAGACACTGAATTGGTAAAAGCGCTCGTGCACATTACGGGTGGCGGGTTGCCAGAGAATATGCCACGGGTTTTACCAAAAGGAATTGGTGCCAATATCAACCTGGGTTCGTGGCCGATGCCGCCATTGTTCCAACTAGTGAGTGAACTGAGCACACTCGACACCGACGAGCTGTACCGCACGCTCAACATGGGTGTTGGAATGGTGGTCATTGTTGCACCCGAACATGTAAACGCCGTACAAGATTCAATCGACGAAACTACCTGGATCATCGGCGAACTCACCAGCGATCACAACAAGGTGCTGCTGAAGTGACCACGCGGCTTGTGGTGTTGGCATCGGGAAACGGTTCTAATCTGCAGGCCATTATTGACGCGTGCGAAGCAGAGACACTCCATGCACATGTAGTAGGCATGGTTTCCGACAACCACCATGCCTTCGCATTGCAACGCGCTGCTCAACACAACGTTTCTTGCCGCGTTGTGGACGCCACTAACACCAACCGAAGTGAATTCAATATTCAACTTGCTCGTGCAGTGAGTGAGTTCAAACCAGACATCGTGGTGCTTGCCGGATTCATGAGACTGCTCACTATGGACTTCCTTGCACACTTTCCACAGCGTGTTATCAACGTGCACCCGGCTTTGCCTGGCGAACTGCCGGGAACCAATGCCATTGCTCGCGCTTTTGATGAATTCGTTGCAGGCAAGCGCACACACACAGGCGTCATGGTGCACTTTGTACCCGATGAAGGTGTTGACAACGGCCCTGTTATTGATAGTGCCGTTGTTCCCATTTACCCAACCGACTCGCTTGCCGATTTAGAGCAACGCATGCATGCATCCGAACACCAACTTCTCATTACCTCACTCACCCAACTGACCAAGGAGCACACCCCATGAGCAACAATGAATTCTTCAATCGTTTTGAAGGCCTTACTTTTGATGATGTCGTCGTGGTGCCTGGCTATAGCGATGTGCTTCCCGACATGGTGAACACCACCACCACATTTGCTCGCGATATTGAACTGACCGTTCCTTTGGTATCCGCGGCTATGGACAAAGTGACCGAAGCACGGCTGGCCATTGCCATTGCCCGTAATGGTGGGCTCGGCATAATCCATCGCAACCTCACTATCGAGGACCAGGCGACTGAAGTACGCCGCGTGAAGCGCTCGCAGTCGGGAATGATTACCGACCCAGTCACCCTCTCGCCCACTGCAACTCTTGCCGAAGCGGAACAACTGATGAACCGCTACCACTTCTCTGGCGTGCCCATTACTGACAGCAACGGAATTCTTGTTGGCATTTTGACCAACCGCGACATTCGCTTCTGTAAGCAAAGCGACTACACACGCTCGGTCACAGAGTTCATGACCAGCACCGGCTTAGTCACCGCAACTGAGGGCACCTCGCTGGACGATGCTCGGGCAATCTTGCAGGAACATCGCATTGAAAAACTTCCACTTGTAGATAGCGCAGGAAAACTACGCGGGCTTATCACCGTGAAAGACATTATGAAGCGACAGGAGTTTCCTAACGCAACGCGCGACACTGGAGGCCGATTACGCGCAGGTGCGGCGGTTGGAGTTGGCGACGACTTGGAAGAACGCGTCAGTGCATTAGTTGCTGCTGGAGTTGATGCCGTAGTGGTTGACACCGCTCACGGTCACTCGGCAGGTGTCATGAATGCAGTGCAACGCATTAAATCTGCGTGGCCAGACTTGGCTGTTGTCGCAGGCAATGTGGTGACAGAAGAAGGCGTTGACGCTTTGCACAGCGCAGGTGTTGATGCGGTGAAAGTTGGAGTTGGCGCTGGTTCAATTTGCACCACTCGTGTGGTGGCAGGTGCAGGTATGCCACAACTTTCCGCAATTTGGCACACAGCGCAACGCGCGAAACAACTTGGTATTCCACTTATTGCCGACGGTGGAGTCACCTACTCGGGCGACCTAGTGAAAGCATTCGCCGCAGGCGCAACCGTAGTCATGTTGGGCAGTTTGTTGGCAGGTACCGACGAGGCACCTGGCGAGGTCGAACTGTTTGAAGGACGTCGATACAAGAGCTACCGCGGAATGGGTTCGCTCGGTGCAATGCAAGGACTCGGTGCCGACCGTTACGGTTCTGCGCAAGGCGATGGCGCAAAGCGCAACAAGTTGGTTCCCGAAGGCATTGAGGGGCGCGTTGCATACGCGGGTTCGATCACCGATGTGATTTACCAACTTGTTGGTGGTCTACGTTCGGGAATGGGTTATGCAGGTGCAGCGAACTTGGCCGACCTGCACGCACGAGCACGCTTCATGCGAGTGACTACTGCGGGTCGCGAGGAAAGCCACCCACACGATGTGACGATCACGCACGAGGCCCCGAACTACCACAGCAGCTAGACAAACTACGATGAATCGGTGATTTTGCATTTGTTGTCGCGTGACAGTTGGGTCGCGGCTCAAGCACACGGCCAACTCATCGCTCAATCAGTTGCAACGGAGGGCTTTGCTCACTGCTCTACCGAACATCAGATGGTGGACGTGGCCAACAAGTACTACAGCGGTGCACACAACATGGTGTTGCTCAACATTGACCCAGCAAGACTCACAAGCAAACTGATATTCGAACCACCTGCTCACCTAGACGGCTCACCAGCACTTCCCCATGAACCGATGTTCCCTCATATTTACGGACCAATCAATTTGGATGCCGTTATTGAAGTCATTGACTTCCCATGTGATTTCAAGGGTCATTTCAGTTCACCGCCACAATTAAACACGTTCAGTGTTGTCGACATCGCAAACGCACCGCACCATTGGCAACGTGCAGCCGAACTATCGGTAACGGAATGGAAGAAATACTTCCCTGACGACACGGTGCAGACATATTTTGATCTCTACGGTCGCACGGGGCAATACGAAGGACACTTCGCAGAAACGTTCATCGCAGTAAATCCTGAAAATGAACTGCTCGGAATGGCAACTCTTGTTGACGATGACGAACTACCTGAGTCAAACGAGCCTGGACCATGGTTGGCAGCAGTGCTTACTTTGCCGTCCACACGGCTCAACGGTGTTGGCTCCACGCTCGTTCAGCGAATTGTTCAACGCGCCAACCAACTCGGGCATCACGAACTGTTTCTTTATACCTCAGACCAGCAAGAGTGGTATTCCAAAAAGGGTTGGATTCCCACTCGCGAAACTGAACTTAATGGCATTGCGCATACCGTGATGCGCTTGCCACTCCAGATTTAGTCTTCAAGACTCCAGCGAACTTCAACAGTTACTGACACTTCTTGTGTTCCAAGGTTGACTACAGTTTTCGTCATAGACAATTCTGCACTTCCTGCATCACCAACCATCAGCGGCACAGGCGAACTTGGCGAATTTATTTCAGTTACGTACACCACTGATCCGAGATCCTCGTCGACCAATCCTGCGTAATCCTTTGCTTTTTCCTTGGCGCTCTTGATAGCTGCCTCGCGTGCCTCTGCTACCGCCGCATCGGTATCGAGCAACGTTGGCGTTACGCCGTACACCTGCAATGAGTTACCGCCGGCTGCAATAACTGAGTCCACTACTTCACCAGCCTTTGCAGTATCACGCAAGGTAACGGTGAACACTTGTTGAGCACGGTAGCCACTCAACGTTTGTGTACCCGTGCTACTCGATGCATATTCGGGATACACACTGATGTTCTGGGTAGCAATATCGTCCTCGGCAACACCTGCTGCGTCTAGTGCCGCGCGGACTTTCTCAGCGGATGCACTTGCATCAGACATTGCGGTCTCTGAGGATTGCGCTAAAACCGAAACTGCAAAATTGAAACTGACACCATCGGGAACCACTTTGATAGTTCCAGTTGCCTGGACGGTTACACCCTGAGTTGAACTATCTCTGACGTAGTTGCCGTCAAAGTCGCCCATCATCCCTCGTCCGTCACCACAGCTTCGGAGTACAAGTAAGGCAATAACCACGATGGCAACTATTCCAGCAAACTTTTTTATTGTCATGCATCCAGTCTGCCCTAATCGCCACATATTTTCGGGTCACCGATAGGCACTAAGTTTTAAGGCATATGAGCACTCTCGACCCAGACAAACTCAAAATGTTTTCGTTCCTGTTGTTCACCAAACTCGAAGGAGCAGTTACATCGGGCATGGTGCACTTGGGCGACCAACTCGGTCTGTATGCAGAACTCGCAAAGGGTGCACGACCTATGACAACCTCTCAACTTGCTCACGCAACTGGGCTGAATGAACGATGGGTTCGTGAGTGGGCATACAACCAAGCATCCGCACGCCTCATCTCAACAACAAATACACCTTCTGAATCACCAACAATTGATGACGACCTGTTCTTTCTATCCCCCGAACAAATTGCGGTACTCGCCGACCCAAACAGCCCCGCGTTTGGCATGGGCATGTTCCATCGCTTGCCACAAACCATGGCCGCACTAAACAAGATGCCTGAAAGTTTTCGCACGGGTATTGGCTACGACTACGACAGTCATGGCCCGGAAGGTGCAGTTGGAATTGAACGCAGTTTTGAACCATGGACAAACGCAAATCTCATAGACACCGTGATTCCTGCGATAGATGGAATTCGTGATGCTCTTGCAAATGGCGCAACCGTTGCCGATATTGGATGTGGTGCAGGAAGCGCAATTCTCCTAATGGGTAGGCACTTTCCAAAAAGTTCATTCGTTGGTTACGACATCAGCCAATACGCACTAGATCGCGCCGCAGACAAACTCAACGCATCCGGATTGAACAACGTGTCATTCAGCGATCCACGCAAGCAACCCTTACCTACGGACAACTCGATCGACTTCATCACCACATTCGACTGCATTCACGACATGACTCACCCAGCACAAATGATGCAAGCCATTCGTGCTGCAATTAAGCCAACTGGAACATGGTTGCTGGTGGATATCAAAGCGCATGACACGTTTGCGTTGAATGCGCAAAAGAACCCGATGGCTCCGCTGATGTATGGCATCAGTGTGTTGTCCTGCATGTCTTCGGCAATGTCAACTCCTGATGGAGCTGGTCTTGGCACCCTCGGCTTTTCAGCCAGTACTGCAGAAGCAATGGCGAAGTCAGCGGGTTTCTCACAATTCAAGCGCCTTGATGTTGATCACTCCATCAATGCCTTCTACGAAATACGCCCGTAGTCACACTTTCGTCCCGCCACTATTATGTGGTTACCAGCGTTCGTAGCTCAATGGATAGAGCATCTGACTTCGGATCAGAGGGTTGGGGGTTCGAGTCCCTCCGAGCGCGCCAGTTTGTCTGTGGTTTTCAGTTCGAGAAACTAGAGCTGCAAGCTCTTTATTTGCAGGAACTCTTCGAAGCCGTATTCACCTAACTCGCGACCGATTCCCGACTGCTTGTATCCACCAAATGGAGCATTCGGGTTAAACGCACCACCGTTTACTTCTACCTGGCCGGTGCGCATGCGCTTAGCAATACCAATGGCTTTGTCTTTGTCGGCAGAAAACACTGCACCGGCAAG
>WLDZ01000089.1 GCA_009704515.1 Actinomycetota bacterium | reverse complement strand
CAGTTACATTAAAACGGCTCCACGCTAGACTCTGCCCTATGGAGCGTGACAGGTGATTGACGGAATCGGAATCGACGTTGTCGATATAGAGCGATTTCAAGAATCTCTTGAGCGCACCCCAGGTTTATTAGATAAGTTGTTTACAGAAAATGAGAAGCAGCTTTCCACCACTTCACTGGCAGCACGATTCGCGGCAAAAGAGGCGCTCTATAAAGCTCTCAGCCCAGCCCATGGCCTTAGCTGGCATGAGGCAGAAGTAATCAATCAACCAAATGGCAAGCCCGATTTTCTCTTTCGCGGTCAGATTGCAGATTTAGTTGATGGCGCTCAGGTACATCTTTCTCTATCTCACGATGCAGGGATTGCATCTGCAATGGTGGTGATTGAAAGATGAGAGCAGAGGCAATAGTTGATCTCAGCGCAATCTCACATAATGTAAAGAAGATTAAAGACCTCACCGGCAAAGAGATTCTTGCTGTGGTTAAGGCAGATGCCTATGGCCACGGCCTCATTCCTGTTGCGCAGACCGCGATCAAATCTGGGGCATCCATGTTGGGTGTTGCGCTACTTGAAGAAGCCATTGCACTGCGCGATGGCGGAATCACCGCTCCAATTCTTGCCTGGCTATTGCAGCCAGGTTCTGATTTCAAATCTGCAATTGATTGCGAGATAGATATTGCTGTTGCATCTAAGGCAGCCCTACAAGAAGTTCGAGCTGCCTCAACGTCAAAGAGAGCGCGTATTCATATCGAACTTGATACCGGAATGACGCGTGGGGGATTCCTCAATGAATTCGCCGAGCTAACTGCCTCTGATTTTGATGGCGTAGATGTTGTCGGAGTCTTCTCTCATTTTGCCCGCGCTGATGAGCCAGGCGAGAAACAGAATCAAGAACAGCTTGAGAAATTTACTGAGATGGTCACCAAGCTTGAAAGTTTTGGTTTCACAAATCTGATCTGCCATCTTTCAAATTCTGCTGCATCGCTAACAATACCGAGTGCCCGCTTTGATATGGTCCGGCTCGGAATCGCGATGTATGGACTTTCGCCAGATGTAAACAATCTTGGTACTTCACAAAGTTTAGGGTTGCGACCTGCGATGCAATTAAGAGCAGCGCTCTACTTAGTTAAAGATGTAGCAGCTGGAACTCCAGTCGGTTATGGAGCAACTGCTGTAACAAAATCAGATACCCGTCTTGGAGTTGTCGTGATGGGTTATGGCGATGGCATTCCGCGGATTGCTATAGATGCAGGTGTCTGGATTAATGGCAAGCGCGCACCAATTATTGGCCGAGTATCTATGGATCAATTCGTCGTTGATTTAGGCCCAGAATCGAAGGCAAAGGCAGGGGATTGGGTCGTTGTTTTCGGTAATGGCTCGCATGGCGAGTACACCGCCGATGATTGGGGTGCTGCAAGTGGCAGTATTAACTACGAAATAGTCACACGAATTGGTCCGCGCGTGCCTAGAATCTACACTCCGCACGTCTATTAATATTCGGGCATTAGTTTCGAGTAAATGATTTTTAGGAAGGTGAGGTACAAGAACAAATGAGCAATTCAACTCTCTCGATTTCTAACCTCACCGTTAAATTCGGCGGCCTTGTTGCACTCGATGATGTCTTTCTCGATATCGCACCTCATTCAATCGTGGGTTTAATTGGTCCAAACGGTGCGGGCAAGACCACAATCTTTAATGCAATCTCTGGTTTAGTCACTCCAGCTTCAGGAGCAATTGCACTTGATGGCGAGAAGATCAGCTGGCCAGATAGTCACCAACTTGCTAGTTACGGAATCAGTCGTACTTTGCAAGGCGTCGGTTTATTTAGCGGTCTGACAGTTCTTGAAAATGTCATGATGGGTGGAGATGTCCTCAGTAAGTCAAACTTCTTCAAAGATCTCTTTGGTTTTGCCGGAAAAGCAGAGGCCGAGCTTCGCGATAAAGCAGAAGATGCACTTGCTTGGGCTGGAGCACTTAGCCTTGCCGCAAAAATGCCAGGCGAACTTACCTATCCTGAGACAAAGCGCGTATCAATAGCTCGTGCACTGGTCAGCAACCCACGACTACTTTTACTTGATGAACCAGCCGCTGGTCTTGGCCAAGATGAAATCGATAAGTTTGCAGCGCTCTTGCAGCAACTCAAACGTAAGTGTTCAATTTTAATTGTTGAGCACCATGTAGATTTCATTGGCGCAATCTCAGACCATGTATATGTTCTTAACTTCGGCAAAGTGATCTCAAGCGGAACATTTGATTATGTGAAGCGTGACCCTGCCGTACTTGCTGCCTACCTCGGAACCTCAAGCCAAGATGGCTCTCAATCTTTGGGAGGGGCTCATGCTTAGAGTTGAGAACCTCATAACTCGTTTTGGACATGTTGTAGCACTTGATTCTGTCTCAATCTCTGCAGCCGAATCCAAAATCACTACAGTCATTGGCGCAAACGGTGCAGGCAAGAGCACGCTGCTTCGCACGATCTCTGGCCTTGAAAAGCCAGCGAGCGGATCAATAACTTGGGAAGGCGAATCCATCATTGGCCTGCGCCCTGAAGAAATTGTTCGTCGTGGCATCGCGCATGTTCCTGAAGGCCATGCTGTGATTTCAGAACTTAGCGTTGAAGAAAATATTGAGATGGGCGCGCTCTTTCGCCGCCGCAAATATAAGAGCGATGTCTCTGCCGCAATCGATGAGGCTTACCAGTTATTTCCACGCTTACTCGAACGACGTACGCAGCTAGCTGGCACCTTATCGGGTGGCGAACGCCAGATGTTGGCGATTAGTCGTGCACTAGTTTCACGACCAAAGTTATTGCTACTTGATGAACCTTCACTTGGACTTGCACCCCTTGTTGTTGAACAAATCATCGACACAATTAACACGCTATGCCGCTCAACCGGGTTAACAGTTTTATTGGTCGAACAAAATGCCAATACCGCGCTAGGTGTTGCAGACCATGGCGTTCTACTCGCACTCGGCAAGGTCGTTGCAGATCGACCAGCTGCTGAACTCAAAGCCGATGCCGCCCTCCGAGCTGCATATTTGGGGTACTAAATGAATAGCTTCCTATCAGCTCTCTTTTCTGGCATATCTAGCGGCGCGATTTATTCACTTGTTGCTCTCGGATTAGTCATCGTCTGGCGCGGAGCCGGCATTGTTAACTTTGCCCAGATGGGTCAAGCGATGTTTAGTACCTACATCGCATCAACGTTGATTATCAATGGTTATTCATACTGGATCGGATTTATCGTGGCAATCCTGGCAGGCGCAGCTGTTGGCGCCCTGCTCGATATTTTAGTGATGCGCCCGCTATCAAATAAAAAGCGAACAGAGTTGCTTAGTAGCGAATCAATGCGTGCAGCGGTCCCTGTCATTGCAACGCTCGGAATCCTGGGCGTATTGCAAGCCCTAGCAGGAATTATCTGGGCTGCCGAAGAACGCGGTTTTCCATCGCCGGTAGCGCGAGATGGACTGACTCTCGGTGGCACTGTGATGCCCTTTACTCTCTATGACTTTTTTGTAATTGGAGTTGTATTAGTGACTCTCACTGTCACAACTCTCTTCTTTAAGAAGACTGGCATGGGGCTTGCGATGCGAGCCACCGCACTCAACCAAGAGGTTGCCAAGCTCAGTGGAATTCGCACCAATCATGCACGCACACTCAGCTGGGCGATTTCAGGTGCAGCTTCTTCACTAGCAGGACTATTGATTGCGCCTTCTTCAACGCTCTCCCCAAATTCACTCGATCTCGTTCTGATTATTGGCTTTACTGCTGCAGTTGTTGGTGGTCTCAACAGCCCAGTCGGTGCAGTTCTCGGTGGTTTGATTGTTGGTCTTGTCATGTCATTTGTTAATTTCTACATGACACCGGAAGATGTCATTCTCTCTATTTTGGTTCTGCTCCTTGTTGTCTTGATTGTTAAACCGCGAGGAATCTTTAGCGGAAAGGATTCTCGACGTGTCTAGTAAAAAACGCCATTCAATTTTCCGTAAAAGCCTTACCCGCACACTTATCTTTGGCGCACTCATTCTCTTCACCGCATCAACTTTTGAGGCTTACAACCAATCTCAATTATCGCTTGTACTGATTTACTTCATCGGCGTTCTCTCGGTCACTTTATTGACAGGAACTTCAGGTCAGCTCTCATTAGGCCAAGGCGCCCTGATGGCGGTCGGTGGTTATTCAGCTGCCTTAGCGATGATTAATCTGCAATACCCAATTTGGCTTGCTGTCCCAGTAGCGATGATCGTTGCAGCTCTTGCCGGTTTATTACTCGGACTAGCAGCTGCGCGATTAAGTGGTCCGTATCTTGCGGGAACAACTTTGGTGATTGCACTCGCGATTCCAACTATTGCAAGTCGTTTCTTCTCGATCTTTAAAGGTGATGAAGGTTTGTTTATGGAAGCAGGTTATCCACCTGCATGGCTGACCAATTTAATTGGCGAGATTTCATTTGAAGAGTGGGAGCTTTATCTAGTCCTGCCATTCGCACTCCTTGCTCTCTTCTTTGCCTCAAATATCTTGCTCTCTCGCACCGGTCGTGTCTGGAAATCTATTCGTGACAACGAGAACGCATCAGCGCTGAGTGGCATCAATTTTTCACGCGAGAAGATATATGTATTCATCATTTCATCAGCCTTCGCTGGAGTTGCGGGAGCCTTATATGGAATGCGTGGCATCGTGGCGCCAAGCGTTTATCCAGTATCGCTTTCACTGGCCTTATTGACTGCAGCTGTACTGGGCGGAATCCGCTCTATTGCAGGAGCCTTTATCGGTACGGTAATCGTGGTCTTCTTGCCTGACTGGATCAACCTTGTTCTGGGCAATTTTGAGATGTCGACCCAAGTTTCT
>WLDZ01000088.1 GCA_009704515.1 Actinomycetota bacterium | reverse complement strand
GGGATACCGAGCTTCTTCGCTTCTTGAACTGCGAGGTGCTCTTTCTTGGTATCTACTACCCAGATAGCTGAAGGAAGCTTTGTCATGTTGCGAATTCCGTCGAGGTTCTTAAACAACTTCTCGCGCTCACGACGAAGAACAAGGAGCTCCTTCTTTGTAAGCAAAAGGTCGTTCTTCTCTTCAAGTGCTTCGAGTTCCTTGAGGCGCTGAATACGCTTGAGAACTGTTGGGAAGTTTGTAAGCATTCCACCTAACCAGCGCTCTGTAACTGTTGGCATTCCAACGCGTGCTGCTTGGTTGATGATTGGTGTGTGTGCCTGCTTCTTTGTTCCTACGAATAGGACGTGTCCACCCTTAGCAACGATGTCCTTAGTGAAGGCATATGCCTGATCAATAAGTGCAAGTGATTGCTGGATGTCGATGATGTAGATGCCATTGCGTTCTGTGAAAATAAAACGCTTCATCTTTGGGTTCCAACGACGAGTCTGGTGTCCGAAGTGGACTCCGCTGTCGAGGAGTTCACGCATTGTTACTCCTGCCATGACGGCACGCTCCTTAGTGGGTTCGCGCGCAGCGCTCACCCGATCGGTTAATGGCTTAACTATTTGTTAGGCCCGTCGCACCTACAACGCCGACTATTGTGTTAACTAATAACTCAATAGACCGAAGTGGCTTTCATTCACCGCAAGCGGGTCACGAATAAGTGCTGAGATGTCACGCAAATCTGAGGTTTCCCCAAGGTCTGCGTGCAGGGGTGAGTCTAGCTTGAGCCTGGCCGAGCCCCCAAATTGGGTTATTTCTCCGCTAGGAAATCACTGCGAACGGACGAAAGCCACCCGAACTTGCCCCTTGAAATTAGGGTTGGTGAAGTTCAAGACAAATTTATAGATTCCACGAGCGGGCACACCAAATTCATTGATCTGGGTGCGCGAGGACATTTGATACTGCTGCACTAATCGCTCTTCATCTTTAGTTACCAAGAAGACTTCGACAGTACCTGCTGACCCCATGATCGGATCTGGATTGTCGGTGATTTCTTGAATGATCCACCCTGATTCGAGGGCAAATGTGTACTCAAGCTTGGCTGTCTCTGGATTTGAAACATCGATATTTCGATAGCCCGCTTGAGGAAGAGGAAGCACATCACCACCCGTTGGCTCTTGCGTAAATGAAAGAGAGTTTGATGAGTTATTTTGGTTAGCCGAGTTAGCGGAATTTGCAGGTGAAGTATCAGTAAGTCTCCAACCGAAGAAGGCTCCAATCACAATTGCCGAAAGCACAATTGCAGTAATTGCGACGGTCCTAATGCGCTGATATTGCACCTTTGCAAAAATCAAATCTGCCAGGGCGTCATCGGGCACAATATTCATCCCAAGTCGCTTGTACTCACGACGAATGAGCGGATCTAAGTTCTTCACTCGCGCACCTCGCCTTCGGTCTCAATCATCTGAACTTCTTTATATTCCAGAGCAGCTCTCTCTTGCCGGGCAATCTCGGGCAATATCAGAGCCTTCTCTGCTACAGCTGCTTTACCTCGAGCCAGATGAGAAGCCGCAGTTCCTGACGGAATCTTCAGCACTCGAGAAAGTTCCTTGAGCGTATACCCATATTCATAGTGAAGGAGCATCACCGCTCTTTGCATTGGCGTAAGGGACTTAAGAGCCTGTTGGATCATCATGCTCTCTAGAACAGATTCGTAATCCTGGCCCAAATATTCGAGAGCAAGGGCTTCGGTGAGTTCAACTTCACTCTCTCTGCTCTTACGGTTCCATTTGCGCCGCATATCTGCATGCTTGCTGATTATTACTCGAGTTGTATATGCCTCTAAATTCTCGTGATCTTTAATTTTTTCCCAGCGTTTAAAGACATCTGCCAACGCCTCTTGCAAGACATCTTCAGCAATTTGAGTATCGATGCAGATTCCTCGGGCAGTCGCAATCAACATTACTTGGCGAGTCTCCAGCCAGGCGGCAAATTCTTCTTTGCTGGATTTACGCATCCGCTAGCCAGGCGCTTCTCATCTCTGAAGGTTACCTGAGTAGAGAGTTTAAGGACAGATATGCAAGATTCGTTCAGGGCGATGGATTAAGTCATAACTTCATCTCGCCTTCTCGATTGGATTTAGAGGAAGCGCGCTTCTGCATCCAAGCTCGCCATAACCCAGCAAAGAAGGACCCAATAGAACGAAGTGCGGGATCTATAAGGAGCTTGTAAACAACGCCAATCTTGATAAGAAGGCTCAATAACTTGCTGAAGACTTTTGGCACTAGGTAAATCAGCTGCTTGGCTATCCGCAACACCCCGACAATCAGGGTAATCATCAGCCTGAGATAGGCGTTAAAGATATTGATCTTTCTTGCTGTCGACATACCTTGTACACCTGAATTAACCCAGAAATTTGTGCACTATTTTAAAATAGAAAAAGTGCACAAATATTTTGCTCTATTTCGGTGATGTCTATATAGCTTCCCATTATCGTTTTGAGAGGAACCTCCAATGAGCTGTTCACACGGTAGAGATCAATACAATTGCGTACTTTGTTCACAGGAAAAGACACAAAGTCTTGTAGCGCAGCACGCCCAAATCACCGAAAGAGCGAGTGCAGAGCAATCTGCCTTCATCAACGAACAACGTAGTAAGACCAACCTGAGAGAAGCTGCTGAAGATGTTCGTTCAGAGATGCGCCATAACTACCTCAAGCTTGTGCGCGAGGGAAAGAACAAGATGGTTGACTTTGGCAATGGTGAAGTCAAACTTGATGCAGCGGATATTGAGCTCTACTGGACTGAATATCGAGAATCACAATTTGCCTATGTCGAGCAGATCCGTGTCGAGTTAAATAACCAGTTAAACGGTGATATCCAGAATCTGAACAACACTGCTGCAATCACACTTAGCAATATGCGTGGGCCCAATATTGGCATCATTACTGCCTCATTCTTGATTTTGTTTCTATCGGTTGGAACGAAGACTGCCAGCGGAAGCATAATTTTTGGATTTGCTTTGATGGCCCTGATATATGCAGGTGTTCTCGGAGTTTCCATCGCCCGAAAGGGAATGCCAGCCAGTCAAAGAGAATGGATCCCAAGAATTTCAATAGCATCCCCAGCTGCCGCTCTAGCATTCTCAATTGGCGTTGGTTCTGTCGCTGCTGTTCTTGCTGGGGCTTTGATGTACTACGCCAAAAAGATTCGCTCTGCGGCGCTTCTTAAGAATAAAGATGTCATCGCTTGCCAAAATACTATCGCCCGCACTCGTCAAGAAATTGATAATCTGCTCAGCCCAGATGTAATGACGGCTATTCGACGATTAGGTTAATTCAAGCCCTGGGATGCGCCTGCTTAAATGCTTGGCGCAACCTTTCGGTTGATACGTGGGTGTAGATCTGTGTTGTCGCAAGGGATGCATGACCAAGGATCTCTTGTACGGTGCGCAGGTCTGCTCCACCTTCTAGTAAATGTGTAGCTGCAGAATGTCGCAAAGCATGTGGCCCCATGCGCTCTACGCCTTCAAGTGCCGATAGCGCTTCATAAACAATGGTGCGAATTGCTCTTTGATCAATGCGTTTTCCGCGCGCCCCTAGAAACAATGCATGTTCGGATTTTTCATTTGCCAGTAAGGCCCTAGCGTCATTTATATATGTGTTGAGCGCTTTTACAGATGGAGCACCCATCGGAATCATCCGCTCTTTATTG
Source organism: Actinomycetota bacterium (assembly GCA_009704515.1). The sequence continues at coordinate 1,177 of WLDZ01000088.1, read as the reverse complement.
CCTTTACCCAGAACACGAATTGTATTTCGATTAAAGTCGACATCCTCAAAATCAAGACCACATATCTCAGATACGCGCGCACCTGTCGCATATAACAACTCAACAATTGCCACATCACGAATTGCAACAGGGGTGTCAAACTCTGTAGCTCTAGTGGCCATTGAATCTATTGCCGTCACCGCATCACTTTGCGTTAGAACCCCGGGCAACGTGCGATGTGGCTTAGGTGTTGCAAGAGTTGCCCCGATGTCCAGCGCTATGTAGCCCTTCTTCGCTGCCCACTTAGTAAACAATCGAATTGCAACCGCCCTACGTGAAAGTGTTGTGCGCGCTCCCCCACGAACTTGCTGTGTGGCGAGCCAGGATCGAATATGCGCCAGGGTTGCATCTTCTAAAGTTTCAACGCCATTGCGGCCAAGGTGTTCTGTAAAGCTATCTACATCACCAACATATGCGCGGACGGTATGAGCAGATAGAGCTTTTTCGGCAGTCAAATAACGCGAATATTCCTCGCGAATAACATCCAGAGTAGCCATGTCCTAAGTTTATGCCCGAGGCAGAAGAAAAGCCCCTCACACCCATTAGTGAGGGGCTTTTCTACCTACTTACTTTTTATATTAACTAACTAGATTGTCTTCCTGAACACGATTGTCTCGCCAACGCGAACTCTCAAGATTTGACCCTTAAGGAGCTTCTTGGTGGTGATTGAGACAGTTCCGTCTTCATTCTCTAGTGCGAATGAGTCAACAACCGTTGTCTTATACCCAGTCTTAGTCTTAGTGCGAACTTCGACATAAACCATCTCGCCGTAGTACTTATCAGCTAGATTTATTGACAGTCTTGTTGACTTTGCGCTTGAGTTGTTGATCTTGACTGTATTTGTCGAGGCTCGCTTTTCAGCAGCCGCTACGGCAGCTGCCGCATCGGCCTCGGCCTGAGCCTTTGCATCAGCAACAACTTTATCTGCAGCTGCTTTGTCAGCCGCTGCCTTATCAGCAATGACCTTATCTGCTGCCACTTTGTCGGCGGCGGCCTTATCGGCAATCACCTTATCTGCCGCTGCTTTATCAGCAATCAACTTGTCTGCAGCAGCTTTATCAGCAATAACCTTTGCTGCTGCCTGAGCTGCTGCTGCCTGAGCTGCTGCTGCCTGAGCTGCTGCTGCCTGAGCTGCTGC
>WLDZ01000087.1 GCA_009704515.1 Actinomycetota bacterium | reverse complement strand
GCAGTAATACCCTGCTAACGTTTCAAATGCCTCTGCTGCTTCGCGATGCTCATCGAGATTGCTATGACAATATGCTTTTCCTTCGTAGAGATGGATCAGCTCTTGTGTATAGAACTCAGAAGTGAGTGAGAAGTAAATTTCAATCGATGTCTCGATGAAATGTAGGCACTCTTTGTAATTGTTTTTACTGTAAGCAATGTGGCTTAGTTCATCTAGAACTTCAGCTCGCGCTGCTCCTTCGGTCGTACTCATGCGATCCCAGAGTTCTTGCTCTTGGGTGTCAGGCTTATTGCTCTCTCTGCTCACCGTTTCCTTTCTATAGACGATGGTGCTTCTGACGTAGGGGAAAACTACAGATGGTCACTGACAAATGGGGGGGTAAATAGGGGAAGCGGAAGGTATCACATGATTCGAACAGGTGTTCGTATGGGCCTTTGGATGGGTCTGGGTGGCCCAGCCAGCGCACAGGATCCACACAGGGTCACCCGTAGCCAAGCGTGAGCCTGAGCGCGAGAATGGCCCAATGCCTGCGACCTCCCACCCCGCGAATCCCATCTTTCGCAGCCCGGGTGAACGCGCAGTCTATGAAGCGCTACTTCCCCAATTGGGCGATGGCGATGTCATCTTCGCAAACCTAGAAATCGCAGACCCGGTCGAAGGTGATGTCGAGATTGACCTTGCTGTGTTGCTCAAAGATCACGGATTAGTTGTCGTTGAAGTTAAGGGCGCGCATATAACCCACAATGGTTTTGATTGGATTCAATCTGGTCCATCAGGTTCGCATGTCATTAATCCTGCGGGGCAAGCAAAGCGCAATATGTATGCGTTGCGAGATTTTATAGAACGCAAATGGTCACTTGGAAAAATGCGATGTGCCTGGGCTGTGGCATTTCCGCATTGCGATATTACTGACCCGCATGATCCGGGGCTGCCTATCGGCAAGATTGTGCAGAAGAGTCAACTGCCATTTACTTTGTCGCAATTAAAGAATGTTGTAAATGCTGAAAGAGATATCACCTTGCCGAATTACCAAGGGTGGGTTGATATTGTTGTCAAAAACCTATTGCCGACTGTTGTGCATAAAACAAATCCTGAGGCGATACTCGGAAACAATTATGAGTTTATTCGTTCTTTGACTCACGAGCGAGATGTGTTGATTGATCAGTTGTCGGAGAATTTGCGTTATTACGTAAAGGGTCCGGCAGGCTCTGGAAAAACATGGCTGGCGTTTGAGCAAGCAAAGCGTTGGAGCGCAGCTGGTAAGAAAGTAGCGATTGTTTCTTATAACCGTGGGCTTACGTCATATATGCACATTAAGAATAATGAGTTGCCTGACGATTCTAAAGTCAGCTTTGTTGGCACCTTTCATGATTTTGCAACCTATATAGGTTCAAATGCTGGGTCGCCGCTGAATTACGATGTTGAGCAAGATCCTTATCGTGAAGACTTACTGGCGAAAGCTACGGCGTTAGATGCTGCGAAGAAATTTGATGCTTTTGTGATTGATGAAGCTCAAGATTTTATGCCTTCGTGGTGGCAGACCTTAGAGCTCTCGCTCACTGATTCAGCTACAGGGCAGATGGCGCTCTTTGGCGATGACCAGCAACAGGTATTCGGTGATCGCCCGGCGCCGACCGGAAATTATGCGCACTTTCGCTTGAATGAGAACCTACGTAATTCGCAGCAGATTGCCAAGGCTGTGGCGCAATTAATTGACCGGCCGGCAATTGCTAAAGGTCCACACTCGTTTGAAATCGAATACGTGCTTGCTGAAAGCGAAGAAGATGTTTTCAACGTCGCCGATGATCAAGTAGAGCGCTTAGTTGATGTCGAGAATTGGGGGCCGCGTGAAATAGCCCTATTAACAACTCAACATCGCCACCCCGAACATGCCAATCGCGCAGATAAAGATCGCAGCGATCACTGGCGTTCGCTCTGGGAAGATGACGAAGTTTTCTACTGCACAGTGGGAGGCTTTAAAGGACTAGAGCGACCAGTGGTGGTGTTGGCTGTGGATAACTTCCATAGCGAAGTTGACCCACAGGATGTTTTATATGTTGGAATGTCCCGTGCGCGAGACAAATTAGTTATCGTCGCCACCGCGCAAGTCATGGATATGGTCAAAGGATTAGGTAGGCAAGAGCAGTGAGAATTCTTCATACATCGGATTGGCACCTTGGGCGTTCGCTCATGGGCTTTGATTTACATGATCCGCAGCAAGTGTTTATAGATCACATCATCTCTGTTGTTAAGGAAGAGAAAGTTGATGTTCTTCTGATCTCAGGAGATATCTACGACCGATCAATGCCCTCTTTGGCATCAATTGATTTACTGAGCTACGCACTCTCTGCCCTGACCAAAATCACTAAGGTCGCAATTTCTAGCGGTAACCACGATTCTGCGCGACGATTAGGTTTTGGTAAAGAAATATTTGAAAACTCTAATCTCTTTATTCGTACAACAGTTGATGACATTACAAAGCCAGCGCTTATTCCTTTTGAAGGTGACCAGTTAGCAATCTACGGCATTCCTTATCTGGATCCGTATACAACAGCTGGTTTGCTGCTCGAAAGAGATAAGGATGGAAAGTTACCGCCTGCTAGCCATCACTCTGTCCTAGATGCGGCCATGAAAAGAATTACGGCTCATCGCAAAGATGTGAAAGCTAATAAAACAATCGTGATGTCACATGCTTGGTATGCCGGTGGTGAACCATCTGATTCAGATACAAATATCGGCGGTCTTGGGCTGGCTAGCCTTGAATTATTAAAGGGTTTTGATTACGCAGCGCTAGGTCATCTGCATAAGCCAAAAGAGATTGATAACCACATTCGATATTCGGGATCAGCTCTGCCGTATTCGTTCTCCGAGAAAGATGTTGCGAAGCTCTCTTATCTCGTTGATATTGGAAAAGATGGAGTGAAGGTGAAAGAGATACCCTCACCGGTCTATAAGACGATGCATGTGCTCGAAGATACGATGGAGAATCTGCTTAAGTCAGCGAAATACAAGGGGCTTGAAGATCAGTTTGTGAAGATTCGTATTAAAGATGAACGCCCTCCAGTTAATCCAAAGATTGCGCTGGCTGATCGTTTTGGCTTTATTGTCGAGCTCTATACGGAATCAATTGAGCTAGAGACAAAGAACTTTGAAGAGATTAAGTTGATGAGTCCTGAAGATCTCGTCGGAACTTTCTTGACTGAGATAAGAAACTATTCAGCAGATGCGTGGGAAGCAAAAGAGATTAAGGCCGCTATCCAGCGCATACAGGCGGGCGCGCCTATCGAAAATTATGAAGGTGATGAGTGCACCCACGAAGAAGATGATGCACCTGCAGAGGTTGAAGCATGAGACCTCATAAGTTAACTATTTCGGGCTTTCTCTCCTACGGCGGCGAAGAAGTTATTGACTTTGATGCGCTATCGAGCGCCGGTGGACTCTTTCTTATTCATGGCCGTACCGGTGCGGGTAAGACTTCGATTCTTGATGCGATTTCCTTTGCTATCTACGGCGTATTGCCTGGGTCACGTAGATCTGTAGCAAAGAGCTATCGATCTGACTTTGCCAAGACCGAGACCGCAACTTTTGTTGAACTTGAAATGTCAGTCAAAGGTAAGCGCCTCAAGATTTATCGTAAGCCCGAGTATGAAGCACCTAAAGCGCGCGGTGAAGGAACTACAACTAGAAAATCTGAACTTAAGGTTCTGCAACAACTCGGTGGGAATTGGGTGCCGCTTGCTGATACCCCTTCAGAGGCAAATGTTGAGATTGCGCGTTTGATGGGTATGGATTCTGGTCAGTTCTTTAAGTTAATTCTTCTCCCCCAGGGCGACTTTGCGCAGTTCTTGCGATCATCTCCAAAAGATCGTGGTGTCATTCTTCAAGCGCTCTTCAGTGATGAAGTAGCGCTCTTTGCAAAGCTCATGACTCACTTTAAGAATCAATACGATGGCGCCAACAAGATACAAGATGCATCTAAGAGCGCTGTGGCTGATGAGCAAAATAGTATTGAAACAACTTTCGATACCTTGTATCAGGATGTTGATTATGACCTCGATGCAGAGATACCTGCGACCGCTGATGCAGCAAAGGCATATTTAGCACTTCTTGAAGATGAGATAACTGCTGCAGCCGCTCGCTTTGAAAAGGCCGAGAAAAATAAGGCGCAGGCTCTCAAAATTGCGGTAGAGGCTGAGAATAAGTTCAATGGTTCTGCCAAAGTGCTAGAGGCAAAGAAGAACCTTGATGCTGCAAAGAAAGCGCTTGATGAATGGCGTGAAAAGAATAAAGAGAGCGTGGCTCTGAAAGTTGCCAATGATAAAGTTGTCTCAACAATTAATGCCTCAATAAGCGCCCTTGAAAAAGAGATTTCCGAAGCAAAAGAATCGAACACCAAATTTAATGACCTTATTGACGAGCGTAAAAACGTTAAAACCCTGACAGCCGCTCAGGGTAAGGCCGCGAGTGATCTTGAGGACCTGAAGGAATCTACGAAAGATTCCCTGGCGCAGATTAAAGAGCTAAAAGATGCAACATCATCTGATGCTAACCCCGAGGCAGAGCAAGAGAAGATTAAGAGCACAAAAAAAGAACTCAATGATTCTCTCGATAAAGTGACCAAGTCCGACACGATAAAAACTCAGATAAAGTCTCTCGAAACTGAAGTAAAGGATTTAGAAGCCAGCGAAAAAGAAGCTGAGGCTAGCTATACCGAAGCTCAAAATACCTTTGACTCAGAGGCAGCATCCGTGCTTGCCGCAAAGTTAAGCGATGGTGCGCCTTGTCCTGTCTGTGGTTCACATGATCATCCACACCCGGCTACAAGCCATGGCACTATCACAAAAGAACAAGTAAATAAGGCGCAAGCAGCATT
>WLDZ01000086.1 GCA_009704515.1 Actinomycetota bacterium | reverse complement strand
AGGTGAAATCGTCTCAGGTCGCAACGCAGTGCTAGAGGCGCTTCGCGAAAGTGTTCCGGCAACTGAAATTATGGTTGCGCGTGGTGTTGATATCGACGATCGCATTGCAGAGTCACTACAGCTTGCACTCAATCATGGGCTACAGATTAAAGAAGTGCACCGTGCACAGCTGGAAACTATTGCACCTAATAGCCAAGGCATCATCCTCGGAATCAAGCCATTTCAATATTCAAGTTATGAAGAGATCTGCAGCCGCTCAAAATCACCGATGCTCCTTGTGGCACTCGATGGAGTAACTGATCCACGAAATCTCGGTGCAGTCACAAGAAGCGCGGCAGCCTTTGGTGCCTCTGGAATCATCATTCCTGAGCGTAGAGCAGCAGCTATGACTGCCTCTGCTTGGAAAACTTCTGCCGGAGCGGCAGCGCGTCTACCTATTGCACAGGTTACAAATTTAGCTCGCACAATCGATGATGCTAAGAAGCGTGGCATGTTTGTCATTGGTCTTGATGGAGATTCAGATGTAACTTTGAGCGAAATGAAAGTTGCCAACGAAGACCTGATGATTATTGTCGGATCTGAAGGTAAAGGTTTAGCACGATTAACTCGCGAGAAGTGCGACCTCATTGTTTCAATTCCAATCAGCTCATCAACTGAATCACTAAACGCTTCTGTAGCGACTTCTATCTCGCTCTTCTGGATAGATGAGCAGCGCCGAAAAGGATAGTTAGATGATTTACAACCGATTTATAGTCTGCGGTGATTCGTATAGCGAAGGTATGACCGATGAGATTGTCAATGGTCAATATCGTGGCTGGGCCGATCGTGTTGCAGATGAGATGGCTCTACACAGTCAAAACTTTACCTATGCAAATTTAGCAATTCGTGGAAAGTTGCTCAGTCAAGTTATTGATGATCAGATTCCTGTTGCACTTACCTACATACAAGGCCCAGAAACTCTTATCTCTTTTCATGCTGGCGCCAATGATGCGATTCGCCCAGGATATGACGCACGCGCAGCAATCGCTAAATATCAGCAAGCAGTGCGTGAACTCTCAAAATCTGGTGCCACCTTATTACTTTTTACTGTTCTAGAAGATACGGGTAATAAAGGGCGTGGTTCCAAGATTTGGAAAGAACGCTTTGCTGAATTTAATAATGCGATTCGTGAAGTCGGCCAAGAAGTTGGCGCAATCATCTCTGATGCAAATGGCCTCGATTTCTTTAAAGATAGCCGCTTCTTGGCTTTCGATCGTTTGCATCTAAATGCTGAAGGACATTGGCGCGCATCACAAGGCGTTCTAGAAGTTTTGGGCTACCCATCTAATCCTGCATGGCGAATCCCGCTGCCTCCAGCGAAGAAGACCCCATGGCTAAAGGAGCGCTACATAGGGGTTTTATGGTTCTTCCTCTTTGCGCTGCCATGGATCTGGCGCCGCATACAAGGAAAATCCTCCGGTGATAACCGAAGCGCTAAGTACCCTGCGCCAATCACTTGGCCACCAGCTAATTAAATGCTGCGCACAGTCCAGTTGAATGTGTAAGTACCGCCACCGACAAGGTATTTAGCAATCGTATCAGGCCCACATGATGCTGTTCCGACTCCGCGATGTGCTGCATCGATATTGACAACAACATTTCCTGAAGGTGTCATATCGATATTGTGAGTGGTATCAGCTAAATCATTAGCGCGATACGGTGTTGTAGAAACCTGCAGTGGCTTATCGAGATCAATACGTAGCCCTTTGCCATCGTTGCCAGTTAATTCAAACCAGCGCACAGCAGTTCGGCCACCATTTTCTTGTGGACGCACATAAGGAACATATTGTCCAGAGACAGTTGATGCCCAGCGATGGATTCGGGCAATCTTTCTATCTGGATATGACTCGTGAGGACCAGAACCAAACCAGGTGAGATTCTCAAGAGCGCCATCAAGTTCAAAGTTGATTCCAACACGCGCCAAATCTTCTAGCTGCTTAGGAATCACAATCGTCTCTTTGACTGCAAAACCTTCAGTTACAGGAGTAATCATTTGAGTCTGTTTGATTAAGAAACCAGTTGAAGTTTCCCAAGTGCTAATCACCTTCCGCGATTTTGCTGTTTCAGCGATGGTGCAATCGATACGATTTAATGTACGAACTCCGTAACGTTCCCACTTAGTTGCCATATGTCCGATGCGATCGTTATCGGTGGGCGCTCTCCAGAGAGATAGCTCTGGCGCAAAGGCACCGTATGGAAGTTGAATCTCACCAGCATCATTTACTGATGCTTCAAAGAGTGCGTTACTTTTCTCTGGTGCAATTGTTTGTGCACGAGATGGAAGAGCGAATTGGTTCCAGCCGACTTCCGTTGAAGCTAGCGCCCAAGGAGTGCTGCTCTTCTTCACAATGGTGAAAGTGATAAAGCGTTCACCTTTGCCATCGGCCTTTAGGAGCGCCGCTGATTTAATCGTAAATTTGGCAGTTTTACGCGGGGCAACCGCTGGGACCTTAACCTTGCCAGCTTCGATATTGAGACCATCTCGAGTGATAGCCCAATTGATATCGAAATCGCTGAGATCGCTAAAGAACTGCTTGTTGAAGACAGAGAACTGCCCTGATGAAGCCTTAACAGTACTTATTACAACAGGGGCGGCGATAGCTTTGAATTCGTGCATTGCGGGTTTTGCGGTGCGATCAGGGAAAACCATTCCATCGCAGCAGAAGTTTCCATCATGTTTTACTTCGCCGTAATCTCCACCGTAGGCAGAACGAGTACGTCCATCAGCTAACAATTGATCCGGTCCGTGATCCCAGAACTCCCAGATGAATCCGCCTTGCAGACCAGGTGTCTTCTCAATAACTTCCCAATATTCTGCCAAAGTTCCATTTGAGTTACCCATCGCATGGCTGTACTCGCACATGATTAATGGACGATCTTGCTTTCCAGATTTTGCATAATGTGCAATCGCAGCAATTGATGGATACATGGGAGCGATTACGTCGGTGAGTGAATGTCCGCCGCGCCAATCGCCACGAATTGCACCTTCATAGTGAAGCGGACGTGATGAATCAAAAGCGCGAGCATATGCAGCGGCGGCTTCATGGTTGAGTCCCTTACCGGATTCGTTACCCAGTGACCACATGACAACAGATGGATGATGGATATCGCGTTCGATCATTCTTCCCACGCGCTCAACAAATGCTCCAAGATATCTAGGGTCATTACAGACTGAGTCGTAGAAGGCATGGGACTCAATATTTGCTTCATCGATAATGTAGAAACCGAGCTCATCAGTCAGGTCATAGAAAGCCGCGTCATTTGGATAATGTGAGGTGCGAACAGCATTGAAGTTCCAACGCTTCATTTCGAGAAGATCTTGACGCATATCCTCACGAGTGAGAGCGCGACCAGTTTTCTTATTAAAGTCGTGGCGGTTTACGCCATAGAAAATTACTGGTTGGCCATTGACTAAGAAATCTCTGCCCTTAACTTTTACATCACGGAAGCCAATTTTCTGGCTGGAAATCTGAATTACATTTCCTTGTGGATCCAGCAGCTCAAGATTAAGAGTGTAGAGCACTGGATTTTCAGCAGACCAAGGAGAAACCTTAGGGATAACGCTCTCTAGAAGAAGCCGGCCTGGAGTTGGCGGTTCGACTTTACGAAGTGCATCGACGAGTGGCTTGGGCATATCGCCATTCCAGTACTTGCCCTGAAAGAAATCACGGCTGGCATTGCGAAGCTCTTCCGGCATCTCTGTCCAGATTGGAGCTGCGGTATGCACAACTGTTGCGCTCAAGACGGAATTTTTTGCTTTTGCAAATTCTTCAATGTGGGCCCGCAGCGTGTATCCGTTAGTGGATTTGTTTTTAACAGAGCCGATATATGCCTCCACTTTAAGAGTTCCACTCTTGTAATCGCTAGTAAGCCCACCCGTTGTATAGAGACGCTCGATGAATACATCATTTGTCGCATATAGCTTTACAGAGCGAGTAATACCGCCGTGCCACCACTGATCTTGATCTTCAATATAAACGGCATCTGACCATTTTGTAACATCAATTCTTAAGGTGTTCTTTCCACCCTTGATAAATTTTGTAATATCAAATTCTGCAGCAAGGCGTGAATCTTTTGACATTCCTACAACTTCACCATTTACCCAAATTAGTGCAACAGATTCGAATCCACCGAGGTGAAGAACAATGCGCTTATTTTCCCAAGAGCCAGGAATTTCGAAGTCACGTTCATAAATTCCGGTTGGGTTCTCTTCTGGAACATTTGGAGGAGTTTCAGAGAAAGGCATCTGAGTATTTGTGTAGATTGGTTTATCGAAAAATACATCGCTCTCTGGTTGCATTGTCCAAAGTCCCGGAACCGGAATCTTCGACCATCGTTTACGAACTGAGTCGGTAGGTTTACGCAATAATTGAAAGCGCCATGTGCCATCAAGTGAGAGCTTCTCGTAGTGCTCGATATTGAGCATTGGTAGACGGTTAATTGCTGTCGTCTCTGGGCTGGTCCAATAGTTAGGTAGCATGTTGGAATCTTCCCATGTCTGGCGCGAGAAGAGATAGATTTTTTCGACTGCTGCCTTGAAAATCGCCTGTAAATATGGCCCCTATTCAGCGATTTTCCGAATTCGCTATTAAATGCCATAATTACGCCGTTCTAAATCAGTACGCCTCCTTAGCTCAGTGGTAGAGCAGCTCACTTGTAATGAGCAGGTCATCCGTTCAAATCGGATAGGGGGCTCCATTCTTTTCTCAGCGCGGGCCATATTCTCAAACCCGAACCGCTGCGCACTTCGGGTTGTTAGACTTCCAACTATGTTTCCAGCAGATGAATTTAAAGATCTGACTGATGCCAATGCGCAATATGTTAAAGAGTTCAAATATTCCAAGCT
>WLDZ01000085.1 GCA_009704515.1 Actinomycetota bacterium | reverse complement strand
TTTGTAACCTGCATAACGCTTGCTTTATTTGCCCCGATGAACTTTGTAATTATCACACCTGGTGATCCATCGCCGCTCTTTCCCAAGATTTTGTCTATCTCCCAGTCAACTGACTCGAAGTCAACTGACTCGAAGTCAACTGACTCGAAGGAAGTTAAGAGCTACCCTGCCAATGGCCAGCTCTATCTCTTAACAATTCTTGTTACCAATCCCGATACGCAAGTACTTGGTGCCGCGATTTCGGGCTGCTGGGTATGGGGTGATTGCGTAGTTGTGCCGCGTTCTGCCATTTATCAAGAAGATACAAATAATCAAAAAGAAATTAAAGTAAGTAAGAAAGAGATGGATACTTCGCAGAACATCGCCTTAACGGCTGCTCGTGGTCAGTTGGCAAAGAGATTTCCTGAAGTAGATCTCTCACAAGTGCGTGATTCAACAGTGAAAGTTTCGCTCAAAAATACTGGGGGACCGAGCGGCGGTTTGATTTTCGCCCTCGGAATAGTCGAACTCTTTACTCCAACAGATATTTTGCAGGGACGCAAAATTGCGGGTACTGGCACCATCTCGGCGACTGGTGAAGTTGGTCCTATCGGAGGCGTTGTTGAGAAAATTATCGGGGCAAAGAAAGTCGGCGCCGAGCTGCTCTTTGTATCCAAGGCCAACTGCGACGACCTCCCGCAGACGGTAGAAGGTATCTCGGTAATCGCTGTGGAGACCCTAGATCAGGTGGTCGCCTATCTTGTGAACGATTCACAGGAAAGAAAGCAGGCAAATTCTGCAGGAATTCAAGGGTGCGCTAGCGTACGCGCATGAATAGAAATCGTGCCCCCCTCGCAATAACCGCTGGTGTAATCGCAGTAATTGGAGCGATCATCGTCTCCTTCAGCGGTTACTACATTGATTGGCTCTGGTTTAAATCTGTAGATTTCACCAGCGTCTGGACAACAGTTCTCACAACTCGAATCCAACTATTTCTCATTGTCGGACTTTTAACTGCGACGATAATCTCTCTCAACATCTTCTTTGCTTATAAGCGCCGCCCTTTCTATGTACCGACTGCCATCGAACTCAATGGTGTTGAGCGCCTACGTGCTCAAATCGAGCCTTTCCTTCGCTATGTTTTCATTGGTCTCTTCGTAGCAATTGCATACTTTGCAGGAACATCCGGAACCCTCTTCTGGCGCGAATATCTCCTCTTTAGAAACTCAACTGATTTCGGTGTTACTGATCCTCAATTTAATATGGATATCTCATTCTTCGCTTTCAAGTTGCCACTAATTCAGGCGCTCATTGGTTGGACAATCTCAGCACTTGTTCTTGCTGCAATTACAACTCTCTTTGTTCATTACATGTACGGCGGAATTCGTCCGCAGGCGCCATCAGATCGCACAACAGCGGCAGCGCGCGTTCAGCTCTCAATCCTCTTCGGCCTTATCGTTCTAGTTAAGGCAGTTGCCTATTGGGTCGATCGTTATGCCCTGGTTCTCAAAGAGAATCGCTTATTTACAGGTGCAACATTTTCGGATGTCAATGCACTTCTTCCTGCGAAAGCCATTCTCTCTGGCATCGCGCTTATCTGCGCACTTCTCTTCTTTGCAAATATCTTCCGACGTTCTTTGATTTTGCCAGCTGCTGGTACGGCGCTGATGGTTATTTCATCGGTCTTAATCGCAGGTATCTACCCTGCAGCTATTCAGCAGTTCCAGGTCAAGCCTTCTGAATCTTCAAAGGAAGCCCCATTTATTCAGCGCAATATCGATGCCACTCGCACTGCTTATGGAATCGATGGCGTGGATGTCCAGGATTACAACGCGGTACTCACGACTACCTCTAAAGAGTTGGCTCGTGACTCAGTGAATATCGAAAATATTCGTCTGATGGATCCAAATGTTCTCTCATCTACATTCCGTCAGCTTCAGCAGATTAAGCCTTACTACGCATTCTCTCAATCACTCGATATCGATCGCTATGAAGTAGATGGAGTCAGTCGTGATGCTGTAGTTGCTGTCCGTGAACTCAATATCGATGGAAACCCAAGCCGTAACTGGATTAACGATCACCTTGTCTATACACACGGTTTCGGATTCGTCGCGGCATTTGGAAATACCGTTGATGCTGATGGAAAGCCAAACTTCCTTGTTGGAGATCTTCCGCCAACAAAGGGTCTCGGTGATTTCCAGCCACGCGTTTACTTCGGTGAGAACGCACCTGAATATTCGATTATCGGTGGCTCAACAGATGGTGAGCCAGTTGAATTCGATTACCCAGATGATTCCTCAGCAAGCGGACAGAAGAATTACACCTACACAGGTGAAGGAGGAGTTCCGGTTGGAAGCTTCCTCAGCAAATTGCTCTTTGCAGTGCAGTATCAAGAGCAGAGAATTCTTCTCTCTAACCTCATTAATAAAGATTCAAAGATTCTTTATAACCGTTCTCCACGCGAACGTGTTGCCAAGGTTGCTCCATGGATGACTCTCGATGGAGATCCATATCCAGCAATTGTCGATGGCAAGATCAAGTGGATTATCGATGGTTACACAACGAGCGCTGGCTATCCATATGCACAGCGCACCACTCTTGCTGATGCGACAAGCGATGCACTTACTGCACCGTCATCTGCGATCACTGTGCAAGGAAATCAGAGCGTTAACTACATACGTAACTCGATAAAAGCAACAGTTGACGCCTATAACGGCACAGTCACGCTTTATCAGTGGGATGAGAAAGATCCAGTTCTTAAGACCTGGATGAAGGCTTTCCCAAATACAGTGACCCCAAAGAGCGAGATCTCAAAAGATCTTATGAAGCACTTACGTTACCCAGAAGATATCTTCCGCGTTCAGCGCGATGTCTTGAGTTCATATCATGTTAAGAGCGCAGCAGCGTTCTACGGCGGTCAGGATTTCTGGCGTATTCCGCGTGACCCTTCAACATTTGGAGCCAATGCGGGAGCTCAACCTCCGTATTACTTGACCATGAAGTTGCCTAATGAGGAGAAAGCATCATTCTCACTTACTACTCCATTTGTTCCTCGCGGAAGCCGTGAGAATCTCTCCGCATTTGCTGTAGTCAACTCTGATCCAGGTCCTGATTATGGAAAGATCACCGTGCTACAGCTTCCTCGTAGTACCAACATTCCTGGTCCATCGCAGATTGCATCAAACTTTGAGGCGAAGCCTGAAGTTGCAAATGCACTCTCTCTCTTGCGTCAAGGTGGCTCAAACGTAGTTCTCGGAAATCTGCTGACACTTCCTGTCGGTGGAGGTCTGCTCTACGTGCAGCCTGTTTATGTGCAAGCAACATCTAACGATGCTGCATATCCATTGCTCCAAAAAGTTCTTGTCTCATTCGGTGATGTAATCGGATTTGATAGTTCTCTTAAGGGCGCACTCGATCAAGTCTTCGGCGCTGGTGCTGGCGATGCCTCAACAGGTACTGCGCCAATTACTTCAAATAGCTCTGCAGATCTTTTAACTGCACTCGCAGCTGCACGACAGGCGTTGGCAGATGGACAGACAGCACTTGCGAAGGGTGACTTCGCGGCATACGGTCGAGCACAAGATCGTTTGAAGGCAGCTATCGCAGCAGCTATTGCTGCAGAAGCCCGAGGTAAGTAACTCCACAAGTAATTCTGCAAGGAATTAACGAGTAAAAAGCACCGCATAGCTTCTTCTCACGAAGAAGCTATGCGGTGCTTTTTGCTATTACATAAAACATCGATTTGGTAATGTGAACGCTCTCCGCCTAGAATACGAATACCGACGCGGGGTGGAGCAGCTCGGTAGCTCGCTGGGCTCATAACCCAGAGGTCGTAGGTTCAAATCCTGCCCCCGCTACTAGATAGGCTAGAACTAGTAAGGCCAATGGTCGCTCTAATGGGCGGCCATTCGCTATTCTCCTGACTTATGAGACCCACGAGCGCTGGAGAGCGACTCAACCGATCTGCGGGTTACGCGCTGCATGTAATGACAGCGAGCGGCGCAGCTGCTGGGCTCTTGGCGCTGCAAGCCGTTATCGATGGCAACGTTCGGGGCGCTCTTCTCTGGTTGCTCCTCTGCCAGGTACTTGATGGGCTAGATGGCCCCATCGCCCGCCGCATCGATGTTGTATTTCATGCACCACGAGTCGATGGATATGTTCTTGATCTAATTGTTGATTACTTAACCTGCGTAGTCGTACCAGTAGCGCTAATGGTGAGTCTGAATATGTTGCCGTCAGAGTTCCAAACACTTATTGCAGCGATGGTACTTCTCTTATCTGCGCTCTGGTTTGCTCGCACAGATATAGAGACCGAAGATCATTGGTTCAATGGTTTTCCTGCGATTTGGAATCTAGCGGTTCCTACATTTCTGATTCTAGATCTATCCCAGCGCACAACAGCGATAGTCACAGTTATTCTAGCTATTTCTCAATTAACAAATATAAAGTTCCCGCACCTGGTTCGCGTTGTGAAGTGGCGTTTGCTTACTTTGCCATTGGCCTTTATTTACACACTCAATCTCTTCGTTCTGTCGTGGAACTATTCGAACGAGACCGGAGTCGAGAACTCAACACTTTCGCTTGTCATTATGATTGCTTTCCCGGTTTATGTCGGGTTGATATCAATAAAGCGTACGCTCTTTAGCGAATCCGAAGAGAGTTAGTCACTACAAATAAGCTACTCAGCGCCATCGCTGCAGCGGCGTACATTGGTGACATGAAACCCATCGCGGCAATCGGAATTCCAATTGCGTTGTAAGAAAATGCCCAACCAAGATTTAATTTAATTGTGCGCAAAGTTTTCCGTGATAGATCGAGAGATTGCACAGCTCCCATCAATTGTGGACGCATCAAGGTGATATCCGCAGTTGCTATTGCAGTATCAGTGCCTGTTCCCATTGCAATACTGAGATCAGCTTGAGC
>WLDZ01000084.1 GCA_009704515.1 Actinomycetota bacterium | reverse complement strand
GAGTTGGTTAGTGATGAATCTTGGCGAGTTGCTGCAGAGCGCGCGCGAAGAGTCACGCCTATCGATAAATGATTTATCGGAAGCGACAAGCATCCGTGCAGGGTTACTCAGCCAGATGGAACGGAATGATTTTTCGCATTGCGGCGGTGACATTTACGCCCGTGGACACCTACGCAATATTGCGCCATTAATCGCTCTTGATGCTGCCAAACTTATTGAAATCTATAATCAGGAACATTCTGTTGAAAGTAGAAGTCTTAACGATTTGCTTGCTGAAAATAATGTAACGAAAGTTCCAATCGAGAAGAAGAGCATCTCCTGGAAGACCCCCGCTGCCATCTCTCTCTTTGTTCTCGCAGTATTTATTGTTGTTCAAGTAGTTGTTTCTAACTCAAACAGTTCATCACCAGTCGATATAGATCCAACACCAGTTGCAACTGCATCGCCTTCCGCTTCACCAACTGCCGTAGCGACTGAATCTCCAACGGTTGAGACCACTGTTGCGCCGGCTGCCACAGGTGTAAAAATGGAAATTGCAGCAACACGTGGTAATTCTCGGATCCATATCGTCGCCGATGGCAAGACCCTTGAGAAAGGTTCATTATTTCAAGGCGAGAGCAGAACCTTTGAAGCTACAACATCAATAAGTATCTACTTCAGCAATCCTGCTGGCCTTGATGTCACTGTCAACGGTGAATTATTGGCGCCTCTTGGTGGTCAGAACGAGGAAGTCCGTCGTACCTTCCGCTAAACCTGTACCATCACCCCTATGTCTCGCACCGTCGCAATTGTCACTATGGGGTGCGCCCGCAACGAAGTTGACTCTGAAGAGCTAGCTGGACGATTAGCTGCAGAGGGTTGGACTCTTGTATCCGATGTTGATTCTGCCGAAGTCGCAGTGGTCAATACTTGTGGATTTATTGAATCTGCAAAAAAAGATTCAGTGGATGCTTTACTCGAAGCTAATTCGCTTAAGGGGCACGGAACTACAAAGGCGGTAGTAGCCGTAGGGTGCATGGCAGAACGCTATGGAAAAGAGCTTGCTGAAGCCCTTCCAGAGGCTGATGCAATTTTAGGTTTTGATGATTACAAAGATATCTCTGCAAAACTTCAATCAATTCTTGCTGGTAATTCTCATATTTCTCATACCCCGCAAGATCGCCGCGCACTTTTGCCAATTTCACCAGTAGATCGCGCCACCGTCCGTGCAGAGGTAAAGAGTACAGAGGTTAGAAATGCAGAACACACCTCCGCAGTAGGCGCGGGAGGTTCGCTCTTTAGAAAGAGACTCGGTAACGCACCGTGGGCCCCACTCAAGATTGCCTCAGGATGCGATCGCCGATGCTCATTCTGTGCGATTCCATATTTCCGTGGTTCATTTGTTTCGCGCCCGGCAGCAGAAATTCTAGAAGAGGCAGGTTGGCTGGCAAACCATGGAGTAAGCGAACTTTTCTTGGTCAGTGAGAACACAACCTCATATGGCAAAGATTTAGGCGACTTACGCTTGATGGAGAAGACCCTTCATCAATTTGGCGAAATTCCCGGAGTTGAAAGAGTTCGTCTCTCATATCTACAGCCAGCAGAGGTTCGCCCTTCGTTACTTCAAGCAATGGTCGAGACAGATAAAGTCGCACCATATTTTGATCTCTCTTTCCAGCACACCAGCGCTTCAGTCTTGCGAAAGATGCGTCGTTTCGGAGATTCAGAGAAGTTCTTGCACCTCATCAATCAAATCCGCGCGCTATCTCCAGAAGCCGGAATCCGCTCTAACTTTATCGTCGGTTTCCCAGGAGAGAGCGAAGCTGATTACAACGATTTAGCTGAATTCATAGCTTCAGCAAAGCTCGATGCCATCGGAATCTTTGGATACTCTGATGAAGACAATACCGAGGCTCTTGATCTCGATAACAAAGTTGCCGACGAAGTTATTAAAGAACGCGTTGAAAACTTATCTCGTTTAGCAGATGAAATGGTCGCGCTACGAGCCCAAGCTCGAATCGGCGAAAGTGTTCGCGTACTTATTGAAGATGAAGAGTTACAAGAAGGACGTGCCGCACACCAAGGCCCTGAAGTAGATGGCACCACTTCATTTATTGGGACTTCGTTTAAAGCAGGCCAATACATCGATGCAGTTGTTATTGAAAGTATGGGCGCAGATTTGGTTGCAGAGGTTCAATAATGCGTATCGAGATAACTCCTAACTGGTTAACAGTTCTTCGTATCGCACTTATACCTTGTGGAGTCTGGGCAATATTTCATAGCCCCGAAGATATCTGGCAAGTAATTGCTTGGACTATCTTCTTCATTTTAGGTATGACAGATATTCTCGATGGCCATTGGGCGCGCAAATCAGGAAAAACTTCGCCACTCGGTGCTTTTCTAGACCCCGTCGCTGATAAAGCCCTCATCGGTGCAGCCATGATCTCGTTGATAATTCTAGATCGTTTCCCGCTATGGATTGCAGTTGTGATTCTGACGCGTGAAATCGGAATAACAATCTTCCGTCTTGTGGTAATTCGTGATGGAGTAATCCCGGCAAGTAAAGGCGGAAAGATTAAGACGCTGACACAGAACTTTGGCGTTGGCTTCTTCATTTTGCCACTCCCTGATTATCTGCACATTTTCCGCGATGGACTTATCTATATCGCGCTCGGGCTCACAATCTGGACCGGAATCGATTACATTGTTAAATGGTGGAAGATTCGCTCCGCTTCAAGTAAGTTGTAGTAATGACCCCACATCGTCACGTGCCAAGCATCATCGCCGCGCTAACCGAACGTGGCGAAACAGTGAGCGTTGCTGAATCAGTTACTGCAGGTGGTCTCGGTAGGGCACTCACATTTTCTCCAGGTGCCTCAGCAGTTTTTCGTGGGGGAGTTATTGCATACTCAAATGAGGTAAAGATCGAACACCTCGATATTGATCCTGAATTGATTACTCGTCACTCGGTCGTAAGCGAAGAAGTTGCAAATGCGATGGCAGATTCAATTCGCAAAAAGTTCGGAACCACCTGGGGTATAGCCACCACAGGTGTAGCTGGCCCCGGTGATTTTGAAGGCATTGCAGAGGGGACAGTCTGGATAGCAATCCGCGGCCCCATTAATCAGAGCTTGCAATTAGCCCTTGATTCTGGGCGTGATGCGATACAGACGGGGGCTATATCCAGCGCAATCGGAACATTTGCGCGTATCCTTGGAGCTAGTTCCAAAGCCAATTAAGACCAATAGAAATAAGACCGATAGAAATTAAGACCGATTGAAAGGGGCAGATGCCATGGTTTTACTACGTGAATCAGTAGGTCTTGCCCTTCGTCGCGCCCGCACAGATCAATCGCGCACACTTCGTGATGTCGCTCGCCAAGCGCGAGTATCACTCGGTTATCTCTCTGAGGTTGAACGTGGTCAGAAAGAAGCATCTTCTGAACTTCTTCATGCAATTTGCACAGCATTGGGATTAACTCTGGCTGGCCTGATGAGTGATGTAACGGCAGATATTGCAGCACGTGAATCAGTAACCTGTGAAATGACAGGGCTCACTGTTGTCGATGCAGCCTAAATACCAACACCAAGGTTCACTTCATCGCCGCACTGAAGAGGCGATTTTAGAAGGAACCAAATCCCTTATTGCACGCGTTGGAATCGCTGGCTTATCAATGATTGAAATTGCAGATCACTCACAAGTTTCACGCGCAACTCTTTATAATCATTTTCGCGATAAGGATGCAGTATTGGCTGCGCTCTTAACTTCTGAAGTAAATCGTATCTGCTTCGAAGCAACCAACGCTGGTACTCCTGCCGATGCGCTAGAGGCGCTATCAATTGCGATATCTAGCGATAAAGCGCTGGCAGCGATTCGTACATTTGATGGAGAGATTTTGAGTGGCGCACTTGCTCATACCCAATCAGAGCATTTCATTGATATTGCAAAAGTTCTCTTTGCAGCAACAAAATCTGAGGCCGGAACCGGAGTTGCAATGCGTTGGTTAATCGGCCAAGCACTACAGCCGATTACCGCTGAACAATCTCGCGCACAAGCAGCTCTCCTCGTCGAAAACACACTCTTCTAAAGAAGATAACCGCAAGGAAACTTCTCTTGAATATGCGAATATCAGATTTACGCGAACGACTCGTGCTTTCATTTGGAGAAAGTTGGGCGCCATCTTTCTCACAAGATATCGCAATCAGTGAACTCGGCAGTAAGAGCGTAAATGAAGCGCTGGCTGCAGGAATGGATGCTGATGTAATTTGGCGGGCGGTATGTAGGCAGTGCCCGACCGAGACAGCTAAATGGCGATAACTTCCAAGACCCAAGGATTAGTACCATCGCTCGGCGTTAATGCACAGGGATATTTCTCCGAGACAATTGCGTAGAGATCCTCGGGAGTCTTGGGCGTAGATCGTGATTGCAGGAGCCAGCGAGTAATCTCGCCGCGAGTCTTCTTCGACATATGCGTTACAACCGTGCGAACGCCATCGACCACCGTTGAGACCTTGATTTCGACAGTGATCTCGATTGGCGCCTTCCAGACACCCTTATATGTCGAGGAACGGCAATCAACAATCAGTTCGCGTTCAACGCCATCAAGTTTTGCCGCAACCAGGCTAGCTATCGCCTTGTTATTGATCTTCTCTTTATAGCTCTCGATGCGATCGCTAGGACGAATAGCCCCATATTTGGCGCTGATGATTCTCACCGATGCCTCGCCTCGCTTTGCGGCGGCAGGTGAGAGGCTCGCCCATGCCAACGCTTGGTAGAGAACGCCTATATAGACCGCTACTGCGGGGGCAGGCTTGGTCGTCTCAAGCTTCTTTTCGGAGGGTGGCAAGAGAATCAACACGCGGTGAGTATGGCGCCTCGTACGGCGATTCCTGGGGGCATTTGTCAGTGGCGACGCCTATATTTTGGCGTGTCTTAGGTAGTATTCGAACAGATGTTCGAGTAACCTTAGG
>WLDZ01000083.1 GCA_009704515.1 Actinomycetota bacterium | reverse complement strand
GGTTCGAACCCGCGACCTGAACCTTGGCAAGGTTCCGCGCTACCAGCTGCGCTACGTCCGCAATTTTTAATGCGGGCGCAAATCTAGCGTAGGTCGAGCATAAGTGCCAAAGCGTGCGTAGCCTTAGCCTATGTTCGGTCGCGACTATCAATTTTGGATGAAAGGGGTTCACGCCTCTGGATTAGCCGAAGTGAGTAGTGACCCAAAAGTGCTGAGTGATGGACGGTTCTGGGCGGTTATAGCGACCTTCGAAGGCGATTTTAAGTTTGCGCGTTTTCGCAAAATAAGAGAGCAACCTTTCCCTGAAGCTAGTTGGCAGCGGTTAGAGCGCCCATGGATTTCGACACATGAAGAGATTGATTACATTGCTTACATTCATGCAATTCGTGAAGCCATAGCTGCAGGTACGGTCTATCAAGTAAACGCATGTCGTGAGCTTCAACATTTTTTGGGGGATAAGCCACAATCACTGAAAGGTTTATTCTCGGAAATCCTCCGTGCAAATCCGGCACCATTTGCTAGCTACCTCAATATTCCTGGTTTAGAGATCGCGTCGGCTTCGCCAGAAAGGTTCCTCACTCGCACTGGTTCAACACTTCTGACATCACCAATTAAGGGCACGATTCGATGGAATGAAGAGGAGTTTGGGGAGAAAGACAAGGCAGAGAATCTGATGATTGTTGACTTAATGCGTAACGATCTTTCTCAAGTTTCCAAACCGGGTTCTGTTGAAGTTTCGTCACTCTTTAGAGGTGAGAAGCATCCAGGACTGACTCATCTTGTCTCTGATATTCAGTCAGAAATTGCTGAGGGTGTTACATGGAGTGAGATTTTTGCAGCTTTGCTTCCTCCTGGTTCGGTTTCGGGCGCTCCTAAATCATCGGCTCTTAAGGTTATTTCAGAGAATGAACAGAATAAGCGCGGACCATATTGCGGGGCTCTCGGATATGTTCATGGCGATAAAGCTGAATTATCAGTTGCGATAAGAACATTTTGGACGACGGGGGATAAGTACCTGCGATACGGAACAGGTGCTGGGATAACCTGGGGAAGCGATGCGCATTCCGAGTGGGAAGAGACGCAACTCAAAGCACGACATTTGATTTCAATAGCTGGTGGTCAACTGCTATGACGAGAACTCCTTTTCCAGCTGGCACAGGAATATTTGAAACCATGCGTACCGAACACGGCAAGATCGCAGAGCTGGGCCGTCATATGCGGCGGGCGATGTCATCGGCGGCACATTTCGGAATATTGCTACCCGATGAAGAAACATTGCGGAGTGAACTTGCCAAAGTGATTGCTAGAGATGATTTTACAATTGGAAGATTGCGGGCTTGTTTCTCGAAGGAAGATTATTCATTTTCATACTCGCAATACCTCGATGAAACTGAACCAGCGAGACTCACATTTCACTCAACTACCTCTCAAGCTGATGGCATGCAATACAAAACTTATCCTTACGATTCACATTTCGCTGTTCTAGATGAGGCGAGAATGTATGGTTTCGATGACGCAATTGTCTTTAATTCACGAAATGAAATCACAGAGGCATCGATTGCAAATCTTGCGCTACTCATTGAGGGGCGATGGGTTACGCCTCCAATCACAGCAGGAGTCCTTCCTGGAGTAATGAGAGCGGTAGCGATAGAAAGATGCGAGATTCAAGTCGCTGCCGTTCACATATCCGATGTTGCTAGGTGTGATGCGGCCTTACTCTTGAATAGCCTGAAAATAGCGAGACCAGTAAGTCATATCGGCGAATACCAGCTAAGCGCAATGCCCGAAGCCCATGAGAAAGCCGCTCAAATTCGGGAAAAGGTTGAATACTTTTCGGTAAGCTAGCGACATGTCCGAAATATCTGTAAAGGTCGATGGGGTTGCGCAAAAGATCGCAGCTGATATTCGTCCAACTCAGATATTCGCTGAAGATAAATCCATAGTCGTTTGTCGCATCAATGGTGAGCTAAAAGATCTATGGAGCGAACTTGTCGAAGGTGATGTAGTCGAAGGAGTATCAATCTCATCTCCTGATGGGTTAGCGGTCTTGCGTCACTCAACTGCCCACGTCATGGCTCAGGCGGTACAACAGACTTTCCCAGAGACGAAACTTGGAATCGGACCTCCGATCACTGATGGTTTCTATTATGACTTCGACCCGAAGGTACCTTTTAATCCCGAGGATCTTGAGAAAATCGAATCGGCGATGCGCAAGATTGTTAAAGAAGGTCAACGTTTTCGCCGTAGAGTTACCACTGAAGAAGACGCGCTTCGCGAACTTGCTCAAGAGCCTTATAAGTGCGAACTGATCGGCATTAAGGGTCCAGCGGCGAATGAGGCCAGTGTCGAAGTTGGTGGTTCTGAACTAACAATTTACGACAATCTAGGACGTGATGGTCAACCTCTCTGGTCTGATCTCTGTCGCGGACCACATCTGCCCTCAACAAAACATATTCCTGCCTTTAAATTAATGAGAAGTGCGGGCGCATATTGGCGTGGCTCAGAGAAGAATCCAATGCTGCAACGCATCTACGGAACAGCTTGGCCGTCACAAGATGAACTCAATGCGTATTTAGAATTATTGGCTGAAGCAGAGAGGCGCGACCACCGTCGCTTGGGACAAGAGCTTGATCTCTTCTCTTTCCCTGAGGAAATCGGATCTGGTCTTGCTGTTTTCCATCCCAAGGGCGGAATCGTTCGTCGGGCGATGGAGGATTACTCACGCAAACGCCATGAAGACGAAGGATATGAGTTTGTTTATTCCCCACATTTAACAAAGGCAGCGCTCTTTCAAAAATCTGGTCACCTGGATTGGTATTCAGAAGGCATGTATCCGCCGATGATTATGGATGAAGAGCTCCATGCCGACGGAACAATTAAAAAGCCTGGGCAGCAGTACTACATGAAACCTATGAATTGCCCCTTCCATAACTTGATTTATGCCTCTCGTGGCCGTTCATATCGCGAACTGCCTTTGCGACTCTTCGAATTTGGAACTGTTTATCGCTATGAGAAATCAGGCGTGCTTCACGGAATCACTCGCGCACGTGGATTCACTCAGGATGACGCGCATATCTACTGCACAAAAGAGCAGATGCCAAACGAACTCGATTCACTACTAACATTCGTTCTTAACCTGCTCCGTGACTATGGATTAACTGATTTTTATCTCGAACTCTCTACTCGTAATCCCGAGAAATCAGTTGGAGAAGATAGCGATTGGCAAGAAGCAACAGAGGCGCTTCGCAAAGCAGCTTTAGCTCAGAATCTTGAACTTGTTCTTGATGAAGGCGGAGCAGCTTTCTACGGACCAAAGATTTCGGTTCAAGCTAAGGATGCAATTGGGCGAACTTGGCAGATGTCCACCATTCAAGTTGATTTCCAGTTACCGCAACGCTTTGAACTTGAATATGCGGCATCCGATGGATCGCACCAACGCCCAGTCATGATTCACCGAGCGCTCTTTGGCTCGATTGAAAGATTTTTTGGTGTTCTGACAGAACACTACTCAGGCGCATTTCCTCCTTGGCTCGCTCCCGTTCAGGCGATTGCGATTCCTGTTGCCGAAACATATAACGACTATCTCTTTGAAGTTGTTGCACAGTTGAAGAAGGCTGGCATTAGGGCTGATATCGATGTCTCTGACGATCGCATGCAGAAGAAAGTTCGTAACGCACAACTGCAGAAAATTCCTTTCATGCTGATTGCGGGTGAGGAAGATATGCAAGCGGGCGCAGTTTCAATCCGCTATCGCAATGGTGACCAAAAGAACGGTCTGCCGATTGCAGATGTAATCGCTGAGATTTCCAAGGTAGTCTCCGAAAGAACTCAGGTGTAATGAGTAATCAAGAAATATCAGGCGGAGCTGGAATGCCTGATAGTTGGCAGCGATTATGGGCGCCTCACCGCTTGGATTATTTGCGGGGAGAAAATCGGCCATTAGATCAAAATGATGTTCAATGTCCTTTCTGTCGTATCCCATCGCTCACCGATGAAGAGGGTCTAATAGTTCACAGGGGAAAAACTGCATATGTAGTAATGAATCTGTATCCATACAACCCAGGACATATTCTGATCTGCGCCTTCCGCCATGTTCCTGATTTAACCGATCTCAGTGATGAAGAGCGCCATGAGATCACTGATCTTTCAGCACACGCGATGAAAACAATTCGCAAGGTCAGTGCACCAGAGGGATTTAATCTCGGCATGAATCAAGGTGCAATATCAGGGGCAGGTGTTGCGGCTCATATCCATCAACACATAGTTCCCCGTTGGTCTGGAGATGTTAACTTCATGCCCATCATCGGGAGAACTAAAGTTATGCCGCAATTGCTCACGACAACTCGTGATGAATTAGCGGCTGCCTGGTAGTTCTGAAAGATATTTCTGCACGATATCAATTCCAAGCCCATTGACAGGGTTAACTGGTATCGCAGGAAACAAGATTCCAGCAGCAAAGGCGCCTTCTTCCATTTCAACCATCTTCTCAAGGTACTCTTCACGAAACTCAGCAACCAGTTCTTCTAATTCGGCATCAGCGTGAGCAATAGTTTTCGGATCTGTTGAGTAATCGATGGTTTCAAAGTTATCTAATGAAATAGTTCCAATCGGGGTGCCATTTTCGCCGTGCAAAACAAGGTATGGAGTAACAACAGAATCAAATACTCGATTGGCCACCATAACGGCGTCATCAAAATCTAGCTCCATGCCATCCATGACTGTGATTACAACCATCCTGGGCATTTGTACTTCATCAAGATTGCGCCAATTCTCAATCGTTTCGTTATCTATTCCAGCGGCTGGGTTTATTAGAAAAATTGCAACATCTGCATTGTGATTAACCACTCTTTCGTGATGTGCCTCAAAGAGAGTGGCAAATAATTCAGGGGTGGCGCTCACATGACCATATATTGAGGTGTGAATTACCCGCTCGGTGCTAGTTGAAGGCATAGAGGTAAACCTACAATGTACCCATGGTTAGCACTTCATTTAAACCCGTT
>WLDZ01000082.1 GCA_009704515.1 Actinomycetota bacterium | reverse complement strand
TCAAGAAAATGCGGCTTCTCTTCGACCGGAACCAAATGCGTCATGATTTTCTGTCGCCCAAGTGGTAGCTCGCGCAAAGTAGAAACATCAAGGTCCCCAAAGATTGTCATCGCAACTGTTCGTGGAATCGGTGTTGCGGTCATTACGAGAAGATGAGGAGATAGAGAGGCCTTTGCTCTCAGTGCATCGCGTTGCTCGACGCCAAAGCGATGTTGCTCATCGACAATTACTAAAGCGAGATCTTTAAAATCAACTGTATCTCCTAAGAGAGCATGTGTTCCCACAACTAATCCCGCCGCACCAGATTTGATTTCACTCAAAGCTTCGCGTCTAGCAGCAGCGTTCTGTGATCCCGTTAAGAGAGTGATGCGAGTTGAAAGTTCGGAGCCACCTAACATTCCTCCGTCACTTAAATCACCCAACAACTTCTTGAAGGTACGAATGTGCTGGCCTGCTAGTACTTCCGTGGGAGCGAGCAGGGCTACTTGACCACCGTTATCAATCACTTGGAGCGCCGCTCGCAAGGCGATTACTGTCTTTCCAGAACCAACTTCACCCTGCAATAAGCGGTGCATCGGATGTGCCGCCGAAAGATCTTCTACCAACTCGGTAGCAACATCACGCTGGCCCTGCGTTAACTCAAAGGGAAGTCTGGCATCAAAGGCATCGAGTAAACCACCAACCTTATGAGGACGAGCAACTGCATCAAGCGCGCGAAGCTCCGCTTTCCTGCGCAATAGCAATAATTGCAGTAAGAGCGCTTCATCAAAAATCATTCTTTCGCGAGATTGCTCTGCCGTTTCAAGATCGACTGGGTGATGAATCTGCATGAGAGCTTGCGTGATTGTTGGATAACCGTATTTTTCTCTCAATTTTTCCGGCAGTACATCATCGATATGGTCTATTGAAGCTAAAGCTAAATCAATTGATTGAGATATCTTCCATGAAGGTAACTTTGCAGAAGATGGGTAGAGCGGAAGGAATTTGCCAGCGAAACCTTCGACTGCGCCATCGACATCTCCACCATCTGCAATCATTTCGTAATCAGGGTGAGAAAGTTGTCGCTTTTGATTAAAGATTCCGACTTTGCCAGCAAAGAGTCCTTGCCTACCAACCCGTAAATCTTTCTCGCGCCAGGCCTGGTTGAAAAATGTCAGTGATAACTTTGCTGTTCCATCAGTGACTATCACTTCAAGTAAATTACCTTTACGTGCCTGAAATCTGCGCACTGCAACGCTATGAACTTCAGCGAGGATTGTTACTTCATCCCCTTCATTGAGTTCTGCAATATTGCTGAGTTCACCGCGCACTAAATATCTGCGAGGCAAGTGGCCTAAGAGATCACCCACGGAGCGATAGCCGAATACATCGGTAAAAACTTTTGCTGTTCGGTCTCCAACGACTCCGCTGAGTTTCGAGTCGAGTGAGGCCATAAGTCATTCTCTCCCACCCACTGCTAGAGATGCTTGATTGAGGCATTGGCTACGCGTGAAATTGACTGGAAAATTTGCCTCATAAAGCGGATTGGCTGATTCCACCCTCTCCTTGATACCCTTTCGCCCTACCCGAGAGCCATCCGCTTTCGAGTGTGAATAGATTCGGTGCAACAGATGTTGCGCCCATAATGATCAGGAGTACCGCTGTGGCATCAACATGCGACATCTGTGGCAAGGGCCCAAGCTTTGGAAACAACGTCTCACACTCACAGGTGAAGACACGTCGTCGCTGGAATCCAAATATTCAGCGCGTAAAGACTTTGGTTAAGGGCGCTGCTAAGCGTCAGAACGTCTGCACTTCATGCCTTAAGGCTGGCAAGGTTGCACGCGCTTAATTTTTAAATTAAAGAAAATTATTAAAGAAAGTGGCTCCAGGAAACTGGGGCCACTTTTATTTTGCCTTGCGAATCCTTAATTGAGATGCCTGAACCCGCAACTACCTGACCAATACGCAGCCCTGGAAGGTTCTGGCCAGTTGCAAGGAGTACATGATCTTCTCCCCCTGCGAGGATCCACTGCCAAACATCGCTTTCAGTTTCTAGGGCCAATCGATTGAGAGCTGCAAACTCTTCTACCTTCTCAATGAGTCCTATCTCAATCTCTAAAGCAACCTCAGATGCTTTGGCAATCTGCTCGCCTTGAACTAGGAGGGAATCACTTATATCAGCCATCGCGTGCGCTTTTGATAAGTCAATCTTTGAGTCAAGAGTTGGGTTGCGATATTGCGCAAGTGCATTGGCAGCTTCATCTGAACCAATCGATAATCCCTTACTGAGAATTTCAAGACCAGCTGCAGACCATCCTGTTAGTGATGACAGATAAATCCCATCCCCAATTTGCGCACCAGACCTAGTAATTGGATTGTCGGTATGACCAACCGCTGTAATTGCAAGCTGGAGAACTGGTGATTTTGTAATGTCGCCTCCGACAACAATCGCATCAAACTCTTTTGCAACATCGGCTATGCCTTGCGCAAGTTGGCCTATCCAATCGAGAGATTCTTGGCCTGTCAGAGATGCAGCAACAAGTAAATAATCACATCGACCGTTCATACTTAAAACATCTGCAATATTCGCCTTTGCAATTCGTGCACCAATTTCGTAAGGCGAAGACCAAGAGCTCTTGAAATGCACTCCTTCTACCGCAATATCTGTAGTGAGGATTTGCTGGCTAGAGCCGATCACAACCGCAGCGTCATCGCCGATTCCTAAAAGCAGGCGCGGGTCGCTTGTAGCAAACACTCTTGCAAGGAGCTCGATAACCTCGCCTTCATAAATACCCATGGTCAGAAACCTATCCCATGCGGTACCGTGCGGGTATGAACGTTCAGGCATACATCTTGATTCAAACTGATGTCGGTAAGGCATCTTCGGTTGCTCACGCAATTGCCGCGATCCCTGGAGTGACTCTCGCCGAAGGAATCACTGGTCCTTACGATGTCATCATGCGCGCTGAAGCTGCCACTATGGAAGATTTCGGTCGCCTCATTCTTTCCAAGGTACAAGCAGTACCTGGAATCACTC
Organism: Actinomycetota bacterium; assembly: GCA_009704515.1. The sequence continues at coordinate 1,983 of WLDZ01000082.1, read as the reverse complement.
GCACTCTCACATGCCCCGTAACTGGCTAAATAGTTTTAGAGAGTAGCGCTCTTGAGCAAGTGGTTGATTACTTCGGTATAGCTCACGCCAGTTGCAGCCCACATCTTTGGGAAGACAGATGTCTCAGTAAAACCAGGCATTGTGTTGAGTTCGTTGATGATAATTTCGTTATTTGGAGTTAAAAAGAAGTCCACGCGAGCTAATCCACGACAATCAAGTGCCTTGAAGGCGGCCACTGCCTGTTCCTGGATCAACTTAGCCACATCTGCTGGAATTGGTGCAGGAAGTTCAATAGTCGTTGCGCCATCTAAATACTTCGCTTGAAAATCATAGAACTCAAATTTAGGATCAATAGCTATTTTGCCAACAATTGAAGCCTGAGGTTTGCCATCAATCTCCAAGACCGCACATTCGATTTCTGCGCCAACAACGGCATTTTCAATCATCACTTTAGAATCAAAGGTGAGCGCTTCGTTTATTGCTGCCGCCAGCGCATCCTCTGATTTAACTTTATTTGTGCCGCGGCTTGAACCACCGCGAGCTGGTTTTACGAATACTGGATAGGAAAGTGATGAGGCTTGCTTAGTAATTGAGGCCGGCGCACCTTTCCACTCTTCGGCAGTAATCGTAAAACCTTCGGCTACCTGCATTCCGTATGAGGCAAAAATTGGTTTTGCAAATGATTTATCCATTGCGACCGCAGAAGCCAAAACACCAGAGCCCACATAATTGATGTCTGCCATCTCAAGCATTCCTTGAATCGTGCCATCTTCTCCATAAGGTCCATGAAGAAGAGGAAAGACGATATCAATCTCTAGAGGTGAACCGTTAAATGTGAATCCAGATATATCAGCAACAATTGCTGGTGAGTTTTCCGGAATAACTGGCAATATCCCGTCAACGATGCGAAGTGGGAAGTTCTCATCAAGATGAACCCAGCGCCCACTCTTTGTTATTCCGATAATCAGAGGTTGATACTTCGAACGATCAATTGCGGCAATGACTCCCCCTGCAGAGATGCAGGAAATTTCGTGCTCACTACTGCGCCCACCGCAGATTATTGCTACACGTTTCATCGGATGAAGTTCTCTGCTTTCGTTGTAATCTCCATTAATCGTTGGAGAGCAGCCGCTGGTGAGATTGACCCGTTAACAATATCGGCTACCGCTTCAATTACTGGCACTTCAACGCCAATGCGATGAGCGATTTCTACAACTGCTCCGGCTGTAGAGACTCCTTCGACGGTCTTGGCAACTTGCGTGCGTGTTTGTTCAAGCGAACCGGTGCGACCTAGAACCTCACCAAAGGTGCGATTGCGAGAAAGTGGGGAGCCACAACTGGCGACGAGATCTCCCATCCCGGCAAGTCCAGCAGCGGTCAACGGGTCAGCACCATGTGCTGCACACAAACGTGCGACTTCGTTGAGACCGCGTGTAATCAGCATCGCTTGGGTATTTTCACCAAAGCCCATTCCGATTGAAATTCCTACCGATAAAGCAATGACCGATTTGATTGCACCGGCAAGTTCGCATCCCATCACATCGGTAGATGTATATGTACGGTAATAAGGAGTACGAAATAGGTCTCTAATCTGATCAGCAAGTTCTTGGGTTGAAGCGGCAGCAACTGCGCCAGCAGGCTGGCGCAGTACAAGTTCATCTGCCAAATTGGGGCCAGTTATAACAGCCACTCGCTTGGCTTCCCACACATGTTCAATAACTTCGGTCATACGCATCTGGGTACTAATCTCTATGCCTTTGAGCGTGCTGACAACAATTGAGTCATCTCGGAAAAGTGGCTTCCATTCAGCAAGTGTCTTTCTAAGTTGTTGCGCTGGAATAGCAAGGATATAAATCGATGACCATTCAAAAGCTTCTGCTAAATCAGATGTGGCTTTTAAATCATTCGGCAATACATGGTTGCCTAAATAATTGTTGTTGGTATGCAAGGTATTGATCTCAGTAACTACATCTTCATTTCGGC
>WLDZ01000081.1 GCA_009704515.1 Actinomycetota bacterium | reverse complement strand
TGTAGAAATTCGTGAATTCCATCGAAGCCACCTTCGCGTCCAAGTCCTGATTGCTTTACGCCGCCGAATGGCGCTGCAGGATCAGATAGAAGTCCACGGTTGATGCCAACCATTCCAGATTCGATTCCTTCGGCGAAACGGATAGCGCGCTTGAGATCTTCTGAATAAACATAGCTAATCAATCCGTACTCAGTATCGTTTGCAAGAGCTAAAGCTTCTTCATCTGTATCGAAGATGACAATCGGAGCTACTGGGCCAAACACTTCTTGTGTAAGGATTTCATCATCATTTGATACTTCAATAACCGTTGGTGGGTAGAAAGCACCTGGACCATCAGGAGTTGTTGCGCCAGTGTGAATCTTTGCCCCTCGTGATTTTGCGCCATCTACAAGTTCAGCAATTTTGTTGCGCTCTTTAATTGAAACGCTTGCGCCAAGCGTGATGCCCGCGTTGCGGCCAATACCCATTGTCATTGCTGACATTGTCTTTGTGAATTCTGTAATGAATTTTTCGCTGATAGAGCGTGCGACATAAACGCGGTTAGCGGCTGTGCAAGCAGCTCCACCGTTGCGCATCTTTGCCAACATCAAACCTTTTACTGCTTCTGTGACATTTGCATCATCGAGAACAACAAAAGGCGCATTGCCACCGAGCTCCATAGAGCATCGAATAACTTGATCTGCCGCTTCACGCAATAGAATTTTTCCAACAGAGGTTGATCCAGTGAATGAAAGATTTTTGACTCGTGAATCATGAAGTAGCTTGCTAATTGCTGGTCCAGATTGAGCAGGCAAGATCACATTGAGAACACCAGCGGGCAACCCTGCGCGTTCCAAAATATCTGCGATAGCGAGCGCGGTCAGTGGTGTTTCACCGGCTGGCTTTAAAATCATCGTGCAACCAGCTGCAACAGCTGGTCCAATTTTGCGCGTGGCCATTCCTGCTGGAAAGTTCCAGGGTGTGATCAGAAGCGATACGCCAATAGGTTGGTGAGTAACAAGTATTCGTTTATCTCCCGATGGAGCTAAACGAAAATCACCTGAAGTTCGAACTGCTTCTTCAGAGAACCAGCGGAAGAATTCAGCGGCATAGAGAACTTCACCTTTCGCATCTGGCAGAGCTTTTCCATTTTCGCGCGAGATGAGTTCAGCTAATTGATCGGCTTCGGCAATCATGATTTCGAAGGCCTTGCGCAATATCTCACCCCGTACGCGGGGGGCAGCCTTGGCCCAACTGGCGCTGGCTCGGTCGGCGGCGGCTACGGCTGCGAGGTTCTGCTCATCGCTTGAGGTCGCTACGGCAGCGATAACTGAGCCGTCGCTGGGATCAATCACATTTACTGTGCCAGATCCATCTACCCATTGGCCATCTATATATAACTGAGTGCGCATAAGATGAGCCTACTAAATGGAGTAATAAATAGGTACTGCGGTACCGCCTAGAGGAGATAGTCGTGCCGAATTCCTGGACTGATGGCGCACCACAACCGGTGGCTATGCAGGAACATACAGAGTTGAAAGATCCGATTCGCTACAAGATTAAGCGACGTCTTCTCGGCCCTGCGCATAACCGCCACTCCTTGGGCCATCAGCGTTTAAGTAAGCGCTACGCCCTAGGCATTCTCTCTTCAGATTGCATCTCATCTTCTGCTTACGGTTCTGAACAGATTTTGATTGCGCTGCTGCCAGCTTTTGGATTGGCTGCATTCGGAATTATTATGCCGATGACAGCAGTAGTCATAAGTATCTTAATTATTATCACTCTCTCTTATCGCAACGTTATTGAGGTCTACACAAAAACAGGTGGCGCTTACATCGTTTCGCGCGATAACTTTGGTCCAGTTACTGCGCAAGTTGCAGCTGTTGCACTGATGCTTGATTATCTTGTTACCGTTGCAGTCCAATCGGCCGCAGGAGTCGCTGCGATCATCTCAACCTTCCCGGGTCTAGCTCCTTGGAAGATGCATATGATTGTCGCAGTCATTCTCTTATTAACTTACGGAAATCTCCGAGGAGTTAAAGAGGCAGGTAAAGCTTTCGCACTACCAACATATTTCTTCGTTGGCTGCATGCTCATTGTTTTTGCAACAGGTACTTGGCGCTTAATGAATGGCACGCTGCCAATGCTCGATCCATACGCACCAGGTGCCGTTGAAATTGGAGAATCTCAGAGCCTGCTTACAGGGGCTGCAATATTTATTCTCTTGCGAGCTTTTGCAAATGGTGGATCTTCTCTGACTGGGCTTGAAGCAATATCTGATGGCGTTGCTCTCTTTAAGACACCAGAGCATGTCAATGCAAAACGCACTCTTGTAACCATGAGCGTAATTCTTGGCAGCCTTGTTCTTGGTGTTTCATGGTTTGCAAGCCATGTCCATGCTGTCCCATATGAATCTGGTGCACCAACTGTTATCTCGCAAATCGCTAAAGCTGCAGTGGGAGATGGCGCTTTTGGCTCTGTGATGTTTATTTTGGTACAGCTCGCAACAATGCTTATTCTCTTTGCAGGCGCCAATACAACGTATAGCGCCTTCCCGTTGCTCGTAAATTTCGTTGCAGCCGATGGGTACTTGCCTCGCCAGTTAACAAAGCGTGGACACCGCTTAGCTTTTTCTAACGGAATTCTCTTGCTCTCCGGCGGCGGAATCTTCCTTGTATTTATCACTGGTGGATCAGTCGAACACCTCGTAGCTTTCTATGCTTTAGGTGTCTTTACTGGTTTTACTCTCGCTGGTTTTGGAATGACAAAGCATGCACTCCGCACAAGGCCTGCACAATGGCAATGGAAAGTTTTCGTAAACTCCCTTGCTGGTTCAGTCTCGCTCTTGATAGTCATTATTTTCTCAGTCGTTAAGTTCACCCAGGGTGCTTGGCTTGTGCTTGTATCGGCACCAATTATGGTCGCAGTGCTTCTTCGCTTCCGACGTCAATATGTCCGCGAGCAAGAGGCGTTACAAGTTAAGGATGAGCAAGAGCGCGCAACATCGATTGCACGCCATGAGGTAACCGTTTTAGTCGACAACGTTGACCTTGCCACAGTTGGTGCAGTTCGATATGCCCGCTCATTAAAGCCTCATAAAATTAAGGCTGTTCACTTCGTAATCGATGATCGTCGTGCAGAAGATATTCAACGTGCCTGGGCTGAATCAGAAGCGCTCGATGATGTGCCACTAGAACTCATTGACTGCCCTGACCGACGAATCGCTAACTCAGCGCTTGAATACGCGATGCGTAAAACAGAGAAGCCAGATATCGAACTTACTTTGTTATTGCCGCGTCGTTCTTACTCACGGTTTTTAGGTCGACTGCTTCACGATCAAACAGCTGAAGAAATCGCAGCGCCAATTTCACGCCTCAGTCGTGTAGTGGCGACGATTATTCCTTTCGATGTAAACAGCATCACATCCGGAAACATTCCAGCGGCTACAGTTTCTAAAAAGAAAATGGGTCCTGTGATTGCTCCTGAGCCGGTGACAACTACGGCAGTTCGTGCGGATACGCCATTTACCCCAGTAAGTCACTATGCAGAAAACATCACTCCAATCGGAAAAATCCAGTGGCGTAAGCGCGCACATGTACAAGGTCGCGTAACTGCGTTATCTACCGCTCCGCGCGGAAGTGCACCAACACTTCAGGTCGAAGTCTGGGATGAAACAGGTGGAGTTACATTGAACTTCTTAGGCCGTCGCGAAATTGCTGGCCTTGAAGTCGGCATGGAGATTCGCGCTGAAGGTATGGTGGGAGAAGTCGAAGGTACTTTGGTAATCCTCAATCCATCTTACGAATTAGTTATCTAAAGCTTCCTTACTTATCTTTAAAGAATTCGGTAAGTAGCTCTGCGCACTCTTCTTTTAATACTCCTGCACTTACTTCTACTTTAAAAATAGATCGCGGATCACGCAGTACATCCCAAATTGAGCCAACAGCTCCGGCTTTCTCATCCCATGCTCCAAAAACAACTTTTGATATCCGCGATTGTGCGATAGCTCCTGCACACATTGCGCAGGGTTCGAGTGTGACGATAAGAGTGCACCCATCAAGGCGAGAATTCTGTAATCGTGATGCTGCACTTCGGATAGCTACGATTTCGGCATGTGCAGTGGGATCGTTGTTGGCTTCTCGCTCGTTAAAGCCTCGCCCAATGAGAACTCCGTCACTATTTACAATGATGGCTCCAACGGGCACATCTCCCGTGCGTGTAGCGGACTTAGCTACTTCAATTGCTAGCCGCATCAGCTCTTCACTATTCTGCATAGCCAGACTTTATCGGTAAGGTTTGGGCTATGAAAGTACATGTGGCCAATCACCCATTAATCTCCCATAAACTTACGATTCTGCGAGATGAGAAAACTGATTCACCAACTTTTAGACGATTAGTTGAAGAGCTAGTAACGCTTTTGGCTTATGAGGCAACCCGCGATGTACGCACAACAACTGTCACAATTAAGACTCCAGTCACTGAGACAACTGGTCTCAAGATGGCAGAACCGCGTCCTGTTGTAGTTCCAATTCTTCGTGCTGGCCTTGGAATGCTTGAAGGAATGACAAAGTTGCTTCCTACAGCTCAAGTTGGTTTTCTTGGAATGGTCCGTGACGAAAAAACTTTACAGGCAAGCACTTACGCCAACCGATTGCCTGAAAATCTCTCTGGGCGCCAATGTTTTGTTCTAGATCCAATGCTGGCAACCGGTGGAACTCTTGTTGCTGCCTTTAACTTTCTCATTGAAAGAGGCGCTACTGAAATCACAGCTATCTGTCTCTTAGCCGCTCCTGAAGGAATCAAAGTTGTCGAAGACGCATTTGCTAACTCAGGTGTACCAATAACACTTGTGACTGGCTCACTCGATGAAAGACTTAACGAGCACGGATATATAGTCCCTGGTTTGGGAGATGCAGGCGATCGCTTATACGGGGTTGTGTAAATGGCATCAACCTCACCTGGCTACGGAATCACGATTCGTGTTGAAGGTTCTCCTGAACTTCAACCAGTAGCGCTCGTTACTGCAAC
>WLDZ01000080.1 GCA_009704515.1 Actinomycetota bacterium | reverse complement strand
GGAAGTAAATCGGTCGCCTGAGATGTCAGGCTAGAGATTTGTGAGCGAACATCAGTTAAAAGAGATGATCCTTGGCTAACCAAAAAGACGAGACCGGCGATAGCTGCAATTACAGCAGCGATAAGTTTCATTTTCGAAAAGTACCAGTCCAATTCTCTCTACTCCCTGTCAACGCAGGCCTAGCCTTTTGTGAATTCTCACAGAGTTTTCAGCGCGAAGATGCGACGAGAATCGATATTCTTCACAGCGTGAAGAGGCAGGTAATTATCTGGGTCGCAATTCTTGTTGCATCGATGGGCCTTGCAATTCTTACCACCGTCAGTTCTGATGCCAATCAAGATTATGTGAAGCTTAATATTGAGAGTTTTGACGCGCCAGAATCCCATGTGATTGCATCAAATGGCGACCGCGGTGCGGCGATTGCGCGTTTAGAAGATGGACGTTTTCTATTAGGTGGCGGCAAGAGTGGTTTCAATCTTTACATCTATGACTTAGCCGATAGTTCAGAGAAGTTGCTGGGCAAGGTAGCGCCAGCTAAAGAGAGATTTGATGACTCGCGCTTTGCCATAACTGACATCGGTGTCTTGTCGCAAAGCGGCGATCGCGCCACTGTTGTCGTTTCATATCCCCGCTATGACAGTGGGCGAGATTGTGTATCTGTTGTACTAGCCTCTTATCAAGTTAACTTTGGTGAAAAACCATCAGTAAAGAGATGGCGTACTTGGTTTGCAAGTAAGCCTTGCGTGCCGGTCGGTGCAATACAACATGCTGCGGGGCGCATCGAAGTAATCGATAAATCAACGGTTTATATGACTGTCGGAGATTTAGGTTTTGAAAAGATAGATCAAATAAAGATTCGTGGAGATTTAGGTTCGCTCTTTAAGATAACCAGTTCTAAAGTCGAGAAGATTTCGCAGGGTCATCGCAATCAACAGGGCATCGCCTTAGTCGGTAGTGATCTATACACATCAGAACATGGCCCGCGTGGGGGAGATGAGTTAAATCTAATTGTTAAGGGCCGAAATTATGGATGGCCGCAGGTGACATACGGTGAGCCGTATTCATCAGGAGATTACATAAAGCCTGAAGTAACCGGAAGTCATGAAGGATTTGCCAAGCCAATGCGCTTCTGGGTGCCATCGGTAGCGCCAACAGAGTTGATACAACTCCCAGGCGGACCTGCGTGGGGCAAATGGGCATCGCAGTTAGTGATGGGAACTTTGCGCGAAGAGTCGCTCATCTTCATCGAGCTGCGCGATCGCAAAACCGTAGGCCAAGTAGTCAAAGTCAGTGTGGGGGAGCGGATTCGCGATCTCGAACTCAGCCTTGAAGGTGCCATTGTTGCGACAACCGATAGCGGCAAGTTGCTCGTAATTTCTTAAAAAAAGAAAACCCGCAGATTCCTCTGCGGGTTTTTCTGTAGCTCTTTTGGTGCGCTCTTCTGACGAGTTGAAAATATAGCACCTAACTTATCCACACATCTGATTCTGATGTGTTTCTCGGCCCTCGATTATCTCTATCTTCCTGCTGCGTACCTCTGTAGCTCAACGGATAGAGCGCTCTTCTGACGAAGGCAGAGGTTGCGGGTTCGAATCCCGCCAGAGGTACGCACTCTCAGTAGCCCGAGTCTCGTCAGCTCGGGCTACTCTGCTTTTGTCGAACATGTCATTATTAGCTATGAATAATCAGAAGGACAATCAACTGGCAGATCAGAAGCTTCGTCGCATCATGGGTTACATCCTGCTTGGTGCAGGGGTTGGGCACTTTATATTTCCTTCAGGACTCGATGCGATTGTTCCATCGGGCCTTCCGGGTGATCCACGCATCTATACATACCTCAGTGGCCTTGCTGAGATTGCAATTGGGCTGGCTCTGCTTTCGCCTCTGACTGCACAGATATTTGGTAAGTCACTTCGCTTGTGGGGCGCCTATGGCGCACTGGCGCTCTTTATCGCTGTCTATCCCGCCAATATCAATATGGCAATCGAGTGGAGTGATCGGCCAATGCCAGAGCCCCTGATTGCTTATGCGCGATTGCCTTTCCAGTTCTTTCTATTCTTTTTAGCATGGAAACTCATCAAGTCTTTGAAGCAACGGTCGGTGTAAGTGAGCTCTGCATACGCATCTGAGATTGTTGTTCTGACCGATGGCGAATGCCGTTTCTGTGAAGCGACGATGGCCTGGGTTGAAAAAAAGTTAGTAGTTGATGCAATCGCATTTCAGCGAGCTGATTTGGATTTTTATGGATTGACCTATGAAGAGTGCTCAAAAGCAGTGCATGTGCTTCATAGCGGAAAAGTCTATGTAGGCCCTGATGCAATTGCATTTCTGCTGGGACGTCGCGGCAACTGGGTATTGGGGTTCATCGTTCGCGCCTCTGGGCCTCTGGGTCGCTTCGGATATAAGTGGGTTGCAGGGCATCGAAATTCATGGCTGATTAAGCTGGCGACACGAATAATCGAGCGCTCGCTCTAGCTCTACCCAAACAGATTTCGTTACTTAAAGTAGTTGTACCAGATGTCGTACAGGAGTGCTATTCTTGGGGAAATTCCAAAGGAGCTGCCCATGTCTATCCCTGCATCAACTGCACGACAAAATCTCTTTCCACTCATCAAGCAAGTAAATGATGATCAAGAAGCGGTATTGATTACATCTAATGCTGGCAACGCCGTGCTCGTCTCCGAGAGTGAGTGGGAGAACATGTTGGAGATGCAGTATTTACTTTCCACACCAGCCAATCGTGATTGGCTTTTAAAATCGATAGAAGAGGCCGATAGGGGTCAAACAAAGCCTTTATCGCTGCCGATAACTGTTGATGGCACGTTACATGGAGATTTACTTAGCAGCGGTACCAAAGCTAAGAGCCGCAAGTAGTGGCAGAAAAGAAAACCAGTTTCATAGTTGAATCTACAAGCCAGGCCGATTTGGATTTTGTCTACTGGCAACAATCGGGCAACCTCAAGACGCTGGCGAGAATTAACAGGCTCATACAATCCTGTTGCGAAGACCCTGCATCAGGAATCGGCAAACCTGAGCGTTTGAGGTTCTACGAAAACGAAACGTATTCAAGAAGAATAGATCGCATCCATCGCTTGGTTTACCGAGTCGAAGGCAAAAAAATTGTGATTCTGACAGCACGGTTCCACTACACCGATAAGTAGTGCCAGATAGCTCTTCTAGGGCTTCTCGTGGTTCTAGTTGTTCTAGTGAACAGAACGTAGAACAGCTGTTACCTTACCTAAGATTTCGCAATGAGTTCCATCGATAGGTTCGAAAGCATCATTTGCAGGTAACAACCAGACCTTGCCACTCTTGCGAGAGAAGGTCTTAACAGTTGCTTCGCCATCAATCATTGCTGCAACGATCTCGCCATTGTTGGCATCTTTCTGCTGGCGTATAACAACGAAGTCACCATCACAGATTGCTGCATCAATCATTGATTCACCCTTTACCTTGAGCATAAAGAGATCACCGCTTCCAACCAGACTTTCAGGAAGTGGCATAGTCTCTTCAACCATCTGGTCTGCAGTTATCGGAACACCGGCTGCAATAGATCCAACGAGTGGAATAAATTGAGTCTTACCGACAGGGGTTGTATTACCTAGTTCAGAGTCAGGGATAACTAGTTCGATAGCGCGACCAGAATTATCGCCGCGACGAATCAAACCTTTCTCTTCCAAAATATCGAGTTGGTATTTAACGGATGCAGATGAGGTCAGGCCGACAGCGGCGCCGATCTCTCGCATGGTGGGGGCATAGCCCTGGCTCTCGACTGACGCTTTGAGGTAGTCGAGGATGAGTGCTTGGCGGCTGGTGAGCTCGCTATCGGGGGATATCTTTTTGGCCATGCACAGATGGTTCCACAGGTTGTGGATAAAATCAAACATATGTTCGAATTTAGCTTGCACTTGTCGGTGGCTGGGGGTATCTTTCTCTTATCGAACAGATGTTCGAAAACCTTCCCCAAGGTTGTTAGATAGCAGGAGTAAAGACCATGAGCGCTTTAACGATCTCTGTAAGCAGTGTAAATCAAGGCTTTTTGGCCAATCCGTCCGTGCGACTTAATCGCCGTGGCCGCCTAGCCCGCACTCTCGTGGTTCTTTCTCTCGCTATCGTGGTGGCATCAGTTGCAGGCGGTGAAGCTGGGGCCAACACATCAGCTGGCGATTCCAGCGAGGCTGCCACCAGCGCTCGCTTTATTACCGTCACAGTCGCCCCAGGCGACACCCTCTGGTCACTCGCTGGCCAGCTCTCAGATTCAGGCTCTACACAGGCTCTCGTCTCAGAGATTATCGAGATCAATAGCCTCTCTTCAGCTGATGTTTCAACCGGCCAAGAGATCCGAATCCCTCTCAACTCTTAAGCGCGTCGCGCTCGCTCACGCCCAGAAAACAATCTATGGCGTGTCGCGAGGTTCATCCTGCAAACTCTCTAGAAATGCTTTAGAGTTCCTACTATATATAGGGGTCCAAGAGGCGAAAACTTCCATTACTAGTGTTTCTAGTGTAGTTTCTCCAATTCCCCACTATATGTAGTTGAATGAAAAGTGATGGATTTAGAGAAAGGACACGCCGGATGATCTGCCCATTTTGCCGCCACGACGATTCGCGCGTGATCGACTCTCGTCCAGTTGAAGATGGCACACAAATTCGCCGTCGTCGCGAATGCCCACAGTGCTCACAGCGTTTTTCAACCCAAGAGGTCGCACTCCTTAACATCATCAAGCGATCAGGGGCAACCGAACCATTTAGCCGCGAGAAAGTTCTTGTCGGTGTTCGTAAGGCCTGCCAGGGACGCCCAGTTAATGAAGATGATTTGGTCTTACTTGCCCAACGCGTTGAAGAAACCCTTCGCGCTACTGGTCAAGCTGAGATCGAAGCCAACGAGGTGGGAATGGCAATTCTTGCGCCACTCCGCGAACTCGATGAGGTGGCTTACCTGCGATATGCATCGGTATACCGTAACTTTGCCTCCCTCGAAGATTTTGAAGGAGAGATCGCACTTCTCCGCGCTCTACCTTCAAATGCAATTCAAG
>WLDZ01000008.1 GCA_009704515.1 Actinomycetota bacterium | reverse complement strand
ATGGGTTATGCGAAAGTGCCTCAGTGATTGCAGCATCAAGTGATGCAAGTGATTGAGGCCCGAGCGTATTGGGACGATTGTGATCGTGGCCATTATCAAGGGTGATAAGCGCAAGAGTGCCTTTATGGCCAAATGGCGCCAGATCAATATCTCGCACTTTAGCGACGGTAACAACTTCTTCGGGCGCACCTTCTGGCAGCGTAATTGCAATCGTCATTATTTCTTTCCTCCTGTGAAGTGTGGGTTCTCCCAAATTACTGTTCCACCCATACCAAGTCCGATGCACATTGTGGTGATTCCATATCTGATTGATGGATCCGCTTCGAAGGTGCGCGCCAAGTTGATCATCAAACGCACTCCTGATGAGGCGAGTGGGTGACCAACTGCGATTGCACCACCGTATGGATTGACACGAGGATCATCATCAGCGATTCCGAAATGTTCGAGAAATGCCAGTACCTGAACCGCAAATGCTTCATTGATTTCAAAGGCCCCGATATCTTTAATATCTAACCCTGCTTTTGAGAGTGCCTTAATTGTTGATGGAACAGGTCCATAACCCATCACCTCAGGCTCAACACCAGCGAAGGCGAATGTCACCATTTTTGCCTTGATTGTCAGACCAAGTTCGTTCGCCTTCTCTTCACTCGCTAGCAAAGCGATAGTTGCGCCATCGTTAAGTCCTGATGAGTTTCCAGCAGTTACACGACCTGCTGCTCTAAATGGAGTTTTTAGACCAGCAAGGCCTTCCATGGTTGTTGTCGGACGAGGTCCCTCATCCGCAGAAATAATTGTCCAGCCTAGTTCGGCAGAACGTGCCGCAGTAGGAATCAAATCGCGTTGTATCTTTCCTTCTTCATAAGCTTTCGCAGTCTTTAACTGTGAATTAAGTGCGTAGCGATCAGCTCGCTCTTTGGTAAGAGTTGGGAAGCGATCATGTAAACGTTCAGCTGTTGCTCCCATTGATAGCGCATCGGTATCTACGATTCGCTCAGCTAAGTAGCGTGGATTCGGATCCATGAGTTCACCCATTGGGTGGTTGCCCATATGCTCAACGCCACCAGCTAATCCAATATCGAGAGCTCCCATTGCAATACCACCAGCAATAGTTGTTGTTGCGGTGAGCGCACCAGCGCACCAGCGATCAATTGAATAACCAGGAACAGAGTTAGGTATTCCCGCAAGGAGGGCGGCGCTTCGACCAATATTCATCCCTTGATCACCAGTCTGCGTCGCAGCAGCGATTGAAACATCGTCAATTTGGTTGATCGGAAGATTGGGATTTCGCTCAAGTAATCCGCGAATTGCACGGACCATCAAATCGTCAGCACGTGTGCCATTAAATGAGCTACCGGCTTTTCCGAATGGAGTGCGCACGGCATCGACTAGGACAACGGTACGAGGGGATATCTGGGACACGAGGAGCTCCTTTATTGCCAGCGTGCGGTGCACACGCTGAGGCTTTTATGTTACTCGCCAGTAAAGAAAAACGCTATCCGCTTACGCCTTTTTCTTCCTCAATTTCTCCCTCTTGCTCAAGCGCTTCCTCTTTTGCGGGCTCTGGCAGCGCTTCTTTCTCGTCAAGACAGGCACTCAAGATTGGCGCAGTGATTTCAATCTGCCACTGTCGGGCTCCCCAGGACGCGAGATCACTTGCGATATCAGTAACTAGCGCCGAACTTCCGCCATAGTTCCAACAGATTTTTCTCATAAATTCAGGGGTAAGTAAGTTCTCCACCGGAAGTTCTCGCTCTGATGCAGCATCCGCCAATCTGGCGCGAGCATGTGAAAGCGGAATATATTTTTCAGGAAAGCGCTCACGCCAAATTTTGATGTGGGGCAAGCCATCACCTTTGACCTTAAGCGGCGGAAGCTCTTCGGTGGGAATTGCTAGCGCACCTTCGATGGCAGTTATCCAAAGATCGCAATACTCCATCCAGCGAGCACGAATGCCTATGGGGCGAAGCGCCTTCTCGAGCTGCTTCTTGCTAGTCAATGGCTGAATCTGACTTGCAATTGCAAGAGTTGAAATCGCAAGATCACTAAGTAAGCGACCTTGCGATATATCGAGTTCGCGCGCTAGCTCATCTCGCTTAATCCATAACTCTCGCACTACAACTAGCTCTTCGCGTTTGCGTAATTTATGAGATCCAGATGTACGCCGCCAAGGATCGACGCGTTTAGCAGCAGCGGGGGCGGTAAGAATGGCCGAGAATTCTTCCTCTGCCCAACTGAGCTTGCCCTTATCTTCCAAAATCTTCTCAATTTCATCGCGCAAATCAACGAGGAGTTCTACATCAAGTGCTGCATAAGTAAGCCAATCATCAGGTAATGGCCGGATTGACCAATCTTGAGCAGAGTGTTCTTTTGCTAACGAAATATCAAGAATTGTTTCAGTCAGAGTTCCAAGTGCTACGCGAGGCATACCTGCAATCCGACCAGCAAGTTCGGTATCAAATAATCGAGTGGGATTGAGACCGAGTTCACGCAGGCATGGAAGATCTTGTGTACTGGCGTGGAGAATCACTTCTTCGTTTTGCCAGAGCTGATTTAATCTTTGAAAGAGTGCATGATCGGTGCCAAATGGAATCGGATCAATGAGGTGCAAGCCACCACCGGTGCGCTTTATCTGAATCAAGTATGCGCGGGCGCTGTAGCGATAGCCTGAAGCGCGTTCTGCATCAACGGCAAAGGGACCATTACCTTGTGCTAGTTGAGTAAGCATCTCCTCAAACTGCGATTGCGTTGCAATGAGTTTGGGAAGCCCATCGTAAGGCGCGGTGAGCAGTTCAGCCACGGCGACGTGTTGTGCGCAGAGATGTAACGCCTTCTTGAAGCGGAGGAAGTCCGGCAACCTCGCTTATAAAATTACACCAAGCTTGAACATGTGGAATCAACTCGACAGCTGATGTCAGGATTGGTGACCATGAGGCTCGTATCTCAACTTCAGATTCATCGTGGCGCGAACTAAGTTTTCCAAATGAAGCGCTAGAGACTCGAGTTACCGTTCCAGATGGTGCGCTGTAAAGCGCATCGGCTTCCTGCAAGCTATCGAGCAACCAATTCCAACCAACTTCAGGGAGTAGTGGATCTTCATGCATTTCGCTATCTACCGTTGCCCGCATAAATGTTACGCAGCGAAATTCGCCTTCCCAAGTATCCTGCCCACCAGGTTCGTGGAGAATTACGAATCGACCAGATGCGAGTTCATCTTCGCCTTCACCCAGTAGACCGTTGCTCACATCTGCCGTAAATGCAAAGGAGTACTGGGCAAGTTTCTGTGGAGCGGGTACTTCCTCCAAGATAATTTCTACTCGTGGCGTGAATTCTCGCAGAACTGCAATCATTGATTCAAAAGAGAATGTCACATTGGTCTTCACAGGGCAATTCTAAATTGAAGTGATGCAAAATCGGGGAGGCGCCGAGGTACTCTGCTCACATGGCCACCCTCCTTGCGCTCCTATCGAGCCTGCTGTGGGGGAGTGCCGATTATCACGCAGGTAATCTCAGTAAGAAGTATCCCGCCATGGTTGTTCTCGGCATTAATCAGGCATTTGGACTTATCTTCGGAATTCTTCTAGTAATCATTTCGCAAGATTGGATCGCCCCAAATCTCGCTAGCGATGGTTATCTCATCAATGGTGCTCTTGCAGGCTTGAGCGGTTATGCCGGTTTGTTATGTCTCTACGCGGGATTATCTACTGGTCGAATGGGAGTAGTTTCGCCAATCTCATCGTTAAGCGTTCTGATCCCACTTACATTTGCACTAGTAATTGCAGATGAGTCACTTTCACGACCGGTAACTCTTGGAGTCGTCGCCGCAATCATTGGGGCTTTCTTAGCAAGTGGTCCAGAGATTTCATCTGGGCTTCCCATTAAACCGATATTGCTTGCACTCGGTGCAGCATGTGGTTTTGGCGCAGCATTGACCTTTATGAGTATCGGTTCTGAGATAAGTTCATTGCTTACAATGACAACAATGCGTGTAACAACATTCTTTGTAACTGTCGGATATTTTGTTAAGCGAGGAAATTTTGGTGGAGTCCAAAAGCGACACATCCCACTTCTTATCGGTATAGGTATCTCTGATTTTCTGGCCAATTTACTTTTAGGTGTTGCCACAACCAAGGGGTTGGTTTCAATTGCTATGGTTCTCGGTGCGCTCTATCCCATTGCTACCGCTGTCTTGGCATTTGCGTTTTTGCACGAACGACTTCACAAAGTCCAATACATTGGAATTGTGTTAGCGGTAGGTGGAGTCGCCGTTATATCTTCCATGCAGTAATCGAGTTCCATCAATAGTTTCATCACTTGTTAAGTTGAAGTGAGAAAGTAGCTCGGTGTAATCAATAAAATTGCCATCACCTAGTAGCGGCGAGATCGATAGCTCAATCTCTTCGATACACCCTTGTTCTATCAGTGCCTTCAGTAAAGTCGGACCTGCTTCCACAACGATTGGTGCAGGAAATCGAGATTTGATATCGCGCATCACACCTTGCAAACCATTGGAGGTATTGATGATCTCGCGCCCCTGCTTGCTCTCGTTATGAGTTGAGCGAGTAAGAATCACCAGTGGAATTTTCGTTGATGTGTAAAGCTCGCTGGAGGCGCTATTTGGTCCCGCGATATGGACACTGGCTCGGCGATGCAGTTTCAAAAAACGCTCTCTATCGACAGCAGTAGAGATGCCTGTCGATGAGCCAGCCAATGAAGTCGCGCCATTTGCGCCGACATTCAAAGTGGCGATTACGCTCATTTGCGAAGGATATGGCCAATTCACAAGATTTATTGAGCGTAAAGAGAGGCTATAAGTTGAGACCAAGCGCCCACCCTGGTTAGCCTTGGAGCTATGACTGTCCAAAGTGCTGAGTCTTTCAAGAGCCAGAGCTCTCACTCAGCCGCATCTCTAGCGCTGCTCATAGCTCGAGTAATGGCTCGAGTAATGGCTCCAGTGATGGCTTTCTCGCTCCTCCTGGCGCCACAGGCATCTGCAGCTCCTTCCTTAAGTCAGATTCAAGCCCAGGTGATCTCTCTTGAAGAAGAGGCAACGGCGGCGGCCGAAGGAGCACAAGAGGCAAAAGTGAAGCTCGCAGCCCTGCAGAGAAGCCTTCAGGGAATTCAAGCCCAAGCTGAGATTCAGGGAAAGAATGTTGATTCGATTTCGCGTTCACTGGGTGCAATAGCCGTCAGTCAGTATAAGTCTGGCTCACTGAGTCAAAGCTTGGAACTTCTTTTTTCTAGCGACCCCGCTCTCTATCTTTCATCAGCTGGAACTTTGGAATCAATCACTCGAAGGAAATCTATTCAGTTAAAGAAACTGCAAAGTGCTACCCAAGCGCTCAATGCAACATCATTGACAGTATCTGATCGACTTGCGCAGGTAAAAAGTTTAGAGAAGCGATTGGCGCAACAGAGCGCCGCAGCTCGAGCAAAATTAGTTAAAGCCGAGAAGCTACTAGCGACTCTTAAGAAAGAAGATCGCGAGCGATTGGCTCGCCTTGCCCGCGAGCGTGAAGACGCTGACCAAGCTGACTCAATCAAACGGGCAAAAACCCTTAACGTGGCATCAGGTCGCGGCGGGTTAGCTATCAAGTTTGCTTTCAAGCAAATTGGTGATCGATATGTCTTCGGAGCAGATGGAATGGTTAATTGGGATTGCTCAGGTCTAACCATGCGCGCTTTCCAGACCGCCGGAGTCAATCTGCCACATTCTTCTGCAGCACAATCACGAATGGGTAAATCAATTTCATTTAGCCAAAAGAAGCCCGGAGATCTTCTCTTCTTCGGTCGCCCCGTTTCTCACGTTGGAATCTATATCGGGGGCGGCAAGATGGTGCATGCTCCTCGATCAGGTTCTCGTGTCAAGATTGCAAGTGCTTCAGCGATGGGCTCAAAGAGATTAGTCGCGGTTCGCCGTTTCTAATGTCCTCTGACTTTCCTCGCATTCTATGCATCACCAATGATTTCGGTCCACGCGCTGGCGGTATCGAAACTTTTATTCACGGTCTCATTGAGCGTATGCCACATGGTTCTGTAACGGTCTATACATCCTCTCAAGGTGACACTACAGAGTTCGATCAGCGATGGCTTAAAACCTTTGGCGTCACCGTAATTCGAGATAAATCGAAGATTCTTCTACCTTCGCCGAGAGTCCTGAGAAACACCCAGGCACTTGTGCGCGAAGAGGACTTCAAGTCAATTTTCTTTGGCGCTGCTGCGCCACTCGGACTTCTTGCTCACGGATTAAGAAAGGCGGGTGCAAAACATTTAGTTGCACTCACTCACGGCCATGAAGTCTGGTGGGCAAAAGTGTGGCCATTTAACTTTCTTCTCAGACGAATCGGATCAGGTCTGGATGTCATGACTTTTCTCGGTGAATACACCAGGAGTGAAATCTCGAGAGCACTTAAGGAGAGCAATCAACGTTCTATGGTGCATATAGCTCCGGGAATAGACACAATTCATTTCTCTCCACAAAGCGATTTATCGGATTTGCGAAGAAGAATTGAACTCGAAGGGAAGCGTGTAATTGTCAGCGTGGGCCGTTTGGTGCATAGAAAAGGTCAAGACACATTAGTAGAAGCGCTACCTTTGATTATCAAAGAGTTTCCAGATGTCCACTTACTATTTGTCGGCGTGGGTCCGCACCTTGAATACATTCACAAGAGAGCGATTCAATTAGATGTCTTATCGCATATTTCTTTTGTGGGCAGAGTCCCTTATCAAGAGATCCCTCAATTTATTGGTCTCGGTGAAATCTTTGCAATGCCTAGCCGTTCTCGATTGGCAGGTTTGGAAGTTGAAGGATTGGGAATCGTCTATCTTGAGGCAAGTGCCTGCGGCTTGCCTGTAGTTGGTGGAAAATCTGGGGGAGCACCTGATGCTTTACTCGAAGGCGAGACAGGATTTGCAGTGGATGGGCGCGATCCAAGTGATGTAGCAGATGCAATTCTTCGTTTGTTGCGCGATCCGGAAATGGGTGTGCGAATGGGCAAGCGTGGACGAGAGTGGATTATTGAAAATTGGGAGTGGAAACGTTGGTCGCGGGAGTTTAATTCTCTCTTTACTAAGTAGAAATCAGAGACATTTCACGGGCCTTTCGAATAGCTTCAACTCGATTTCGTGATCCAAGTTTTCGTAAGATAGCCGCAACGTGGCTCTTGATGGTCGCTTCAGAGTTATATCGAATAACAGAAATCTCTCTCGCCGTTAAACCTTGGCTCAGTAAGGATAAGACTTCAATCTCGCTCTTGGTAAGTGGAGAGAGGAGCGCACTCATTTTAGGAATTGACGGTGCATAGATTGCCATTCCTCCAGGGGAATGCACCACCACTTCGAGAGCTGACATGATGGTACTGAGTGAGGTTTCTTTAGAGATGAAGAGCGAAAATCCATGAGCTCTAGCTCGCTCAATAACTGCCCAGCTAGCTTCAAAAGTGAAGAGGGCAAGCTTTACCTCTGGATTACGCTTCAGGGCGAGCTCTGCAAGATTTATTCCTTCTCCATCGCCAAGATGCTGATCTACGATTATTAGGGTGAAGCTTTGCTGCGAAATTAAATCGGTAGCTCGTGTGAAGGAATTTGCTTGAGAAACATCCGTACATCCATGCACCGAAAGCGCGTGGATCAATGCAGCGCGAATTATCTGGTGATCATCTACAACAAGGATCCTTGGCTGGGAAAGTTCAGACATATTTCAGCGCCACCTTTATTGATAATCGAAAAATTACCTTGGTTAAGTTCTACTAACTCGCGAATCCCAGTGAGCCCGTATCTGAGCTCGCTTTCTTGAGCCCCACCGCTGCCATTATCTGAAAAGGTGAATTGCAGTGAATTCTCCAACTGTGCAATAGCGATATCAATGCGGGAAGCCCCAGCATGCTTGAGCGTATTTCGTATCAACTCAGGAGTGACATGGAGCAGTAGTTCACAGAGATGAGCCGGCAACGAAAGATAAGAAGATGAGCAATCAATCTCTATCTGGTTTCGAAACGGCGCAATTACACTTTCAATAGATGCATCGAAATCTGCGGCGCTCTGCCTAGAAGAGACGGGTTCACGCAGATTGAAAAGTTCACGCCGAACCTTCTCCGTTATTTGCGAAATCTCTAGCGATATCTTCTTCAGCTCTTGAGCGTCTTTACCGTCAATAGATGGGCTGTCCGCAAGGAATTCGACGCGAAAACGCAGGGCTACTAAATCCTGAGCAAATCCATCATGGAGAGCGCGAGCGAGAGCAATTCGCTCGCTCGCGCTATCCAAGAAAGTTACTCTTTTGAATACAAGCCTGCGATAGTCGATGCAAACTGTTCAGCGACTACGTGACGCTTGACTGAGAGCTTGGCAGTCAGCTGACCATCTGCGATAGTGAAATCGGTTGGCAGGAGAGCAAACTTTCGGATTGATTCAGCCTTCGAGACCGCCTTATTTGCTTCATCTACCGCTGTTTGAATCACAGCAATTAGATCGGGGTCATTCACGAGTGATGGAATCGTTGCACCAGTCTTGTTATTTGCAGCAATCCAACCCTTGACCATGTCAGGATCAATTGTGATGAGAGCAGCAATAAATGGTTGGTTATCACCGACGACCATGCATTGGCTGACTAGTGGGTGGGCGCGAAGTCGATCCTCAAGAACAGCAGGAGCGACATTCTTTCCACCCGCAGTAACGATAAGTTCTTTCTTACGCCCTGTGATGTAAAGGAATCCATCTTCATCTAAGCGTCCTAAATCACCAGATCTAAACCACTTATCCGCGAAGACTTCTTGATTGGCGGCATCGTTCTGCCAATAGCCTTTCATCACGATTGCTCCACCGATGAGAACTTCTCCATCCTCGGCAATCTTGATAGAGGTTCCTGGAATTGGACGACCAACAGAACCAATACGAAGTGCTGAACTCAAGTTAAGAGTTGCACCTGCAGTGGTCTCGGTAAGGCCATAACCTTCAAGAATTGTGATACCTGCACCGCGGTAGAAGTGACCAAGTCGTGCACCGAGCGGAGCACCACCAGAGATTGCAGCCTCAACGCGGCCACCCAGTCCTGTACGGATCTTTGAATACACGAGAGCATCGAAGAGTTTGTGCTTAAGGGCAAGTCCTGGCTTGAATTTCTTTGCATCCATATTTTCGCTATAAGCAATTGCAACTTCAGCAGCCTTGCGGAAAATCTTTCCTTTACCCGCTGCTTCTGCTTTTGCTTCAGCTCCGTTATATACCTTTTCGAAGATACGCGGAACTGCAAGTACGAATGTTGGCTTAAATGAAGCGAGATCTAGCGGTAAGCGCGTTGCAGGATCGCCACAGTGAGCCAAGTGAAGACCAGCAGTGATTGAACCAATCTGCACCATGCGGCCAAAGACGTGAGCAACAGGAAGGAAGAGAAGCGTTGATCCACCTTCTTTTAGGAAGAGATCACTTGCACCCTGAACAACATTGCCGCACTCAGAGAGGAAGTTTCCATGTGTAAGTTGAACACCCTTTGGTCGACCTGTTGTTCCTGAGGTGTAGATGAGAGTTGCCAGAGAATCAGGGGTAAGTGCGGCACGACGACGTTCAATCTCATCGTCGCTCACACCTTCACCAGCGCGGCGGAGAACTTCGAGAACATCATCTGTCATTACCCAGATGTGCTTTGTGTGTCCAGGAATTACTGGCGCAACAGTTTCGCGAAGGATTGGTGTTTCTACAAAGAGCGCAACCGATCCGGAGTCATTAAGAATCCAATCAACCTGCTCTGGTGAAGATGTTTCATAAATTGGGACAACAACTGCACCTGCATACCAAGATGCAAAGTCAAGAATGGTCCACTCATAACGCGTTCTCGCCATAATCGCGACGCGATCACCAATCTGAACACCTGCTGCAACGAGACCTTTAGCAGCTGCACGAACATCTGATTCAACTTCGCGAGCAGTCAGTGGTTGCCAACCTTCACCTAATGGGCGAGAGATTGTGATGCGCTCTGGTTCGAATTGGGCGCGCTCTGCGATGAGATTGGTGAGGTTTCCTTGCGTGGCAGCAGGGACGAGGACTGGAGTAGTTATTTCATTCATGGAGGCAACGCTAGCGCCGAGAGGCAGATTTTGGAAAGGGTTGTAAGCTTGTGGAATGTCTGAATATTCAACTGGAACGGTAATCGTTGATGCCCCTCTAGCCGATGTGGCAGCCCAGCTCACTGATATCGCTGCCTACCCGCAATGGCTGAGCTCAATCAAGAAGGTCGAAGTCACCGAAAGCGACGACCAGGGACGCGCCATCAAGGCCAATGTCTCGGTTGATGCTGGTGTCATGAAAGATCGCGCCACCCTTGAATACGATTGGTCGGGCGCTCCCGCGGAAATCTCCTTCTCTCTTGATGAAGCAGATTTGATGACTGCGATGGATGGAAAATATCTTCTCAAGGCTATTGATAGCGACACAACTGAGGTCACATACCAACTTGGAGTGGAACTTTCGATGCCAGTTCCGCGCATGATGATCGCAAAGACCGAGAAAGCAACGATTGATAGCGCTCTCGCAGAGCTCAAGTCACACTTCGAATAGTTTAAAGACTTATGTCCTACACAATCGGAGTTGATATTGGTGGAACGAAAGTTCTCGGCGGCGTTGTTGATATCGAAGGAAATCTTCTAAAGAGCGCCAGACGTGATACGCCACGCGAAGGCGGCGCGCAGTTAATCGCCACTATTGCCGAAGTCGCTAAAGAGCTATTGGCTGATCATAAAGTTGAGAGCATCGGATTATCAGCCGCTGGTTTCGTTTCATCAGATCGTAAGACAATGCTAGCAACACCAAATATTGCTGCATGGAACGGCGTAAATCTTGAAAGCGAGCTTCGCAAGTTTATTGATCTTCCCATCATCCTAGAAAATGATGCCAATGCCGCAGCATGGGGCGAACTTCGCTTCGGTGCAGGTCAGGGAAGTTCAAATTTATTGATGGTGACAGTTGGTACAGGTATCGGCGGTGGCATCATTGTTAATGGTGGTTTATTGCGAGGCGCATATGGAGTTGCAGCCGAGATCGGCCACTTACGCGTTCTTCCTGAAGGCCATCTCTGTGGTTGCGGAGAGAGAGGATGCTTCGAACAATATGCATCTGGCAATGCGTTGCTTCGCCATGCGCGTGAAGCAATTGCGGCGAGTCCAGATCTTGCGCGTAATCTGCTTTCACGCGGTGATGGATCCCTTGAAGGCTTAACGGGTCAAGCAATTACTGATGCTGCGCGAGATGGAGATCAAGTCGCACTTGCCGCCTTCAAAACAACTGCACAATGGTTAGGAGCGGGTATTGCATCTCTTTCAGCAATCTTGGATCCAGAGATTGTTGTAATCGGTGGTGGAGTAATCGATGCGGGAGAGATTCTCTTGGCACCAACCAGGGATGCGCTAGAGCGATATCTTCCATTCGCAGGAAAGCACCCATCGCCAAGAATTATTGCGGCAACTTTAGGAAATAGTGCTGGCTTAGTTGGAGCAGCAGATCTAGCTCGTAAGTAGGACGCGATTACTCTGTTGGATAACGGACGCCAATCTTTTCTCTGATGGCATCCATAAGTTCCATTATTTCTAGTGACATTGCATGTGGGGCCAGTGGTGATTCAAGTTCATTAGCACGAACCATCCTGGCGAATTCGACAGCTTCTTCACGCAAGCCGAGCCCCTTATAGTTATTTGGAAATGTTTGTACCTGGCCATCGCGCGAAATTAATCGCATAGTTGTTGGCGCAAAGAAGAAGCCATCCATCTCGAGGCGAGCTTTGCTTCCAGAGATGACACCAGAAATCGCTGTGCGATTGAGCATTGTCGCGCTAAGTAATGCTTGCGCCCCTTGCGGATAATCAAAAATCATTGAAATCTGATTATCAACTTTTTCATCAGTGAGAGTGGCAGAGACGGTAAATGATTGAGGTGCACCGAGAACAAGATGAGCGAGAGTGATGGGATAGATACCTAGATCAAGGAGTGCGCCTCCACCTAGTTCGGGTCGCCAGAGCCTGGGAGCAATTTCCTCTGGAAGAAATTGGCCATGGTCTGCAATGACTGTGTGAATCTCTCCAAGCGCATTGCTCTTTAGGATCTCTCGCACCTGTTGAATATGTGGCAAGAAACGAGTCCAGATTGCTTCGAGAAGAGGCAGCTTAAGTTCCTGTGCTTTATCAATAAGCGCACGCGCTTCTCGCGCGTTGATTGTGAATGGTTTTTCGCACAGCACAGGCTTACCTGCATTAAGTGCAAGGAGTGAATTCTCCGCATGAAAGGTATGCGGAGTCGCTACATAAACGGCATCTACATCTGCGGCCACAAGCTCTTCATAACTACCGTAACCAGTGGCATCAGGGAATTGTGAGACAAATTCTGCGGCACTTGCTGCATTACGCGAACCAACTGCTGCTACCCGATGACCTTGCAGAAAAGAAAGATCTTTAGCAAATGCGCGAGCAATTCCTCCGGTACCTAAAATTCCCCACTTAAAATCAGCGATAGTTGAGTTACTCATATTTTGGCACCATCTTCTCCTTCATCGCGGTTCTCACCGTTCCACCATTTTTTTACTGCTTCAAAGATCGTGCTTAACTTTAGGTGCAAAGGAATCTTTTCATCAGGCACTTCTGCATAAAGTGCCCGCTCTGAATTTAGAGAAATGACTTCTTCTCTCTCAATCTCATCGAGCTCATCAAGATAAGTACGCGGTGAGGATTGATCAAGAGATAGCCCTGCAACCATAGATTCAAATTCTGCGTTTATGAGCTCGGTATCATCTTCTTCACTGCCATCATCTGCACTGCCGTGATTGGCGCCTGGCGGGGTGGTCATACCCAATCGTTACATATGGAGCGAGAAAGCAGGGAATTTTCTCAAATATTCGACCAGAGGACTAGAGAGTCGATAGATTAGCTCCATGAACAACCTGCCTTACGGCACATTAAGGGCATTCTTAACGCCCTTTCTAATGCTTGCCTTTAGGCCAAAGGTAAAAGGGCTTCGTAATGTTCCAGCAACAGGTCCTCTGATTATCGCCTCAAACCATCTCTCCTTTAGCGATTCTATTTTTATGCCGCTCGTTGTTCCCCGCAAAGTTACATTTCTTGCCAAGAGCGAATATTTCACATCACCAGGCCCTAAAGGCTTCATTAAAAAGTTAACCTTTATTGCGTTAGGTCAGGTACCAGTTGATCGCTCGGGTGGCCGTCGCAGCGAAGCTGCGCTCATCACAGGGCTTCAGGTGCTCGCCGCAGGTGATTGTCTGGGCATTTACCCTGAAGGTACGCGTTCACCAGATGGTCGCCTTTACAAAGCACGTACCGGAATCGCCCGCCTTGCCATCGAATCAGGTGCGCCAATAGTTCCGGTAGCTATGTTTAACACTGACAAGATTCAACCGACCGGAACAGTAATGCCGAAGGTGAAGAGAGTCGGAATGACTTTTGGTGAACCGATGTATTTCGACGGCGACCCGAAGGATCCAGCTCATTTACGAGAATGCGCAGACCAAATTATGAAGCGCATCCAAGAGCTTTCTGGACAAGAATATGTCGATGATTACGCACCAAAGAAAGCCGCGCTGGAACCAAACGAAGATTAAGAACCGAGAGAGCTACTTTTCTAAAGCGGTGCGGTCCTCTAAATAATTGCAGGCGTGACATTCGGCGCCAGCTTCTGGGCAATCTCCATCAAGAACGGTAATGAACTCTGCCAACAGATTCTGTAGGGCATCTGGATTGCGCTCTACAGGAATATATTTTTGATGTACCCCAAAACCCATATCGTTTGTGACAAATTCATTGGGGCGAGTCTGTGCAACGCCTCCAAGATTCCAGACCAGGAGCCCCATCGTTGAAACCGGAAAAGCCTTACCAGTCAGCGGGTTCTCAAGCATAAATGCATAGGCTTCAAGCTGTGGGGAATAAAAAGCACCATTGTCTCTATCCGAGTCTGAAACCTTGCAGTCGATAATCCCGACAGTGCCATCTTCGTAATGGCCCAGCAGATCGTAGATGCCGCGTAATTTCCATGGAGTCTCAACGCCATTCACGCTGAGGTTCTTGCTCTTCAACCATTGGCCCCACTGTTTAACGATTCCTGGTGCCAGAGAAGAATCGATACTTTGCATCGGAGCGCGACGAAAATGTTCTTCCTGTACAGTCGAAAGAGTCTTAACTAGCGGAAAATCCTTCTTGAGTTCGAGAGAGAACCAGTATTTAATCCAGATACATCTCTTGCAGGTTGAAAAACCAAAGGTGAGATCAGATGGAGCGATGAATTCACGCGCGGGCTTATCTGGTTTTTCAATATTCATAAGTTCATTATCTCCCTAGCCACTGACAATTGCTGAGTAAAGAATGGCAATTCCTAGAACAATCATGACTACGCCTCCGAAGGCACGGAGTCTTTCTAATCGATGCTGACTGGATGAGAGCCAGGTGCGCACAGTTCCAGCAAGTAATCCCCATGTCGAATCCGATATAAATGCAAGAACACAGAATGTGAGCCCCAGGAAGAATAACTGCAAGGTTACAGAGTCACCTTCGATATCGATGAATTGAGGCAGCACAGCGGCAAAGAAAACGATTGCTTTGGGATTAAGTGCTCCGACCCAGAATCCGTCACGAATAGATTCAAATGCAGTAGGACCTACAGGACCCTGATTCGTCATATCGGAAGCGTGCACCGATCGCTTTTTAATTGCATCCAAGCCGAGGTAAATCAGATAGAGACCACCTGCCCACTGCACGCCGATATATGCCAAGTTGTATTTCTCTAACACTGGACCAACACCTAGAGCGACGAGGGTAGAGAGCACAAAAGAACCTAAAACATTTCCTAAGACAGTAAGCACCGAAGTCTTCTTACCCCAGGCGATAGCCCGCGCAATAACAAAGAGAACGCTAGGCCCTGGTGCGAGGATGATAATCATCGCCGCAACGAGATATTCCGGATAACGACTTGGAATCACTCGCAGAGCCTAGCGTTCTACTTACTTGCTAACTACAACCTATTTACGGAGTTTCGATAACCGATCCATAATCTGGTAACCCACTACTGCAACAAGAGTTGCATTAACGATTCCAGTAAAGGTGTACTGACCGCGACTCCAAGAGATATCGGCGATACCGATAATCAGCGATGAACCAGCGATAATGAGATTGTTGGAATTTGCAAAATCTACTTTGGCATCAATCCAGATTCGAGCGCCTAGTAGACCAATCATTCCAAAGAGAGCAACAGCAACGCCACCGAGAGCACCAGCCGGTGTTGCACTGAGAACTGCGCCGAACTTAGGGGAGAGGCTGAGCAGAATCGCACCGATACCAGCAACCCAATATGCAGCAGTCGAGTACACACGAGTAGCCGCCATTACGCCGATGTTCTCGGCATAAGTCGTTGTACCTGAACCGCCGCCTGCACCAGCAAGAGTTGTTGCAACGCCATCTGCAAGGAGAGCGTTACCCATTTGATCATCAAGACTCTTACCAGTCATCGCCGCAACTGACTTAACATGTCCTACATTCTCAGCAATCAGTACCAGTACAACTGGTAAGAAGAGAAGCATGATATTTGTCTTAAAGGTTGGGGTAGCGAATTCTGGAGCAGCTACCCAAGCAGCTGCCTTGATTCCAGCGGTATCAACATTGCCTTGAATAAGTGCAACCAGGTAACCAATGATTATTCCCATAAAGATTGAGATGCGCCCTAGGAAGCCACGAGATACTGAACTAATAATTGCAATTGATGCCAATGTAATAATCGCAATCAAAGGTTCTTTCGTGAAGTTTCCTTTTGCTGCGCCTGCCAAGTTGAAACCAATCACCATAACAATTGTTCCGGTAACGATTGGCGGCATGATTACATCAATCCACCCGATTCCAGCTGATTTAACAATGACACCGACGAGTGCAAGAACAACACCTGTAAATACAATTCCGCCAAGTGCGCCAGCCATGCCAGCGCTCTTATCTGCCATCGCTGCACCGATAGGACCTAGGAATGCAAAAGAAGAACCTAAGTAGCTCGGAACACGATTGCCGGTGATAAGTAGGAAGAGGATTGTTCCGATTCCTGAGAAGAAGAGAGTTGTGGTTGGTGGAAATCCTGTGATGATCGGAACGAGAAATGTCGCTCCGAACATGGCAGCGATATGTTGCAATCCGACACCGACGGTGCGGGGCCAGGTGAGGCGTTCATCCGTGGAGACAACCTCGCCGTGGGCGATTGATTTTCCATTTCCGTGGAGCTTCCAACTGAGGTTCATATAGATCCTTCCCAAAAAGGGGCCAGGGTCACCAGGGCGGTGGCCAGGTAAGTCAGGGAAGGCGCCTTAAGGGTAGGTATTGAGCATGAGCAAGCCTGAGCGACGCGCCGAAAGGGGCAAATAGGTCTTGCCTTTGCCTTTACATCATATTTCGGGTTAACTATCGCCCAGATATATCGAATGGATATATTAAATGTAATATTCAGAGAATTGGAAGCCATTATGCGCTCGCGCGTGGAGTCACTGGAGTTTGCTCTCCTTGGCCTGCTCGCGCAGGGACCGTTGCATGGCTATGAGCTTCGCAAGCGAATGGTGACCATCTTTGGCCCTTTCTAGGCGATCTCTTTCTCTGTGCTCTACCCGCAACTTCGTCGCATGCTCTTGGCTGGAAACATCCAGGAAGAGTCTGTCGATCGCGGAAGCAAGCGCCCCCGAATTGTCTACGCCATCACCAAAGAGGGAATAGCTCGATTTGAGGCGCTCACTGAATCTGTTAGCTCAGATGCTTGGGAGGATGAGGGTTTTGAGGTGCGCTTTGCATTCTTTAGCCCAACTCCTACAAAGAGTCGAGTTCGGATTCTTGAGGGACGGCTACGTCGACTTCAAGAGAAGGCAGAAATCCTTCGAGATGAGGTGGAGAAGTCTCCAATTGGAATCGATAAGTACCTTCAAGAGTGGCGCCGCCATTCGCTTGACTCTGCAGATCGCGAAATTGCGTGGTTGCAGGAAATGATTACGACCGAGAGGAAATCTAAGTGAAGATCACAACAGGAGCTGGTGACATTCGAGTTGCCATCGTTGGTGTAGGTAACTGCGCTAACTCACTCGTACAGGGTGTTACCTACTACAAAGATGCAGCAACCGATCAGGAGATTCCTGGCCTTATGCATGCAGTCGTCGGTGGATATCACATCAACAATGTGAAATTTGTTGCCGCCTTTGATGTAGATGCAAAGAAGGTCGGACTTGATCTTGCGGAAGCAATTTGGGCTTCAGAGAACAACACAATCAAGTTCTCTGATGTGGCAAAGACTGGCGTCTCTGTACAGCGTGGAAAGACTCTCGATGGCCTAGGTCGTTATTACAAGGAGACAATCACTGAATCAACGGCTGCTGAAGTTGATGTTGTTGCAGCGCTTAAGGAAGAGAAAGTCGATGTTCTCATCTGCTACCTTCCTGTTGGATCAGAGGAAGCTGCAAAGTTCTATGCAGAGTGTGCAATTGCCGCAGGATGCGCGTTCGTTAATGCTCTTCCAGTATTTATTGCATCAGACCCAGTATGGGCAAAGAAGTTTGAAGATGCTGGTTTGCCAATTGTTGGCGATGACATCAAGTCACAGGTTGGCGCAACAATCACTCACCGAATCATGGCGAAGTTGTTCCATGATCGTGGCGTTCACTTAGATCGCACCTACCAGCTCAATGTTGGTGGAAACATGGACTTCAAGAACATGCTTGAGCGCGATCGCCTAGAGTCAAAGAAGATTTCAAAGACTAACTCTGTAACTTCACAGCTCGATCACGATATGGGCGCGAAGAATGTACACATCGGTCCATCGGATTACATTCCATGGCTTGATGATCGCAAGTGGGCCTATGTCCGCCTTGAAGGTCGTGCATTTGGCGATGTTCCTCTTAACCTCGAGTACAAGCTCGAAGTTTGGGATTCACCAAACTCAGCAGGCGTAATCATTGATGCACTTCGCTGCGCAAAGATTGGTCTTGATCGCAAGATTGGTGGAGCTTTGCTTTCACCTTCTTCTTACTTTATGAAGACCCCTCCTGTGCAATACACTGATGAGCAGGCTCACAATAAGGTGGAAGATTTCATCACAGGAAAAATCGAGCGTTAGTTAATTCTGGATATTGAAAAAGAAAACCCCGTGACCTTATGGTCACGGGGTTTTCTCTGTTTTAAATCAACTTTCTTTGTTCTCTATCAAGCTCTACACTCGTCCAATGAGTCAAATAACCTCCGAGATGGATGGTCTGGTTCAAATCATTCGATTTAACCGTCCTGAAAAGATGAATGCCCTCACAAAGGATATGTACGCCGATTTAGCACGTTTACTTAATGAGGCCAATGAGGATTTTGGCGTCAGAGTCGTAATGCTCTCGGCAGTCGGGGATAACTTCACCTCTGGCAACGACATTATGGATTTTATGAGTAATCCTCCAACAACAGAGGATTCAACAGTTGCAGCTTTTCTAGGATCACTCCTGAATTTTTCAAAGCCTTTGATTGCATCCGTGAAAGGACACGCTGTAGGCGTCGGCACAACCATGTTGTTGCACTGTGATGTTGTGATTTCAGATCACACTGCTCGCTTTTCGATGCCTTTTACTTCCCTTGGCTTAGTTCCCGAGGCAGGATCTTCCATGCTCTTTCCGGCGCTCGTTGGTTATCAGAGAGCTGCCAAGATTTTCCTTACCGGCGAAGAATTCTCACCCGAGTACGCACGAGAGATTGGCCTTGTTGCTGAAGTCGTAACCGATAGCGATGCCGAAGCTCTTGCTATTGCCAAAGTAATTGCCGATCAACCGCCAAAGGCTGTTCTCAATACCAAGGCTCTGATGAAAGCAAGCAAACACGATGCAGTAGCAGCCGTAATGAAGGCTGAGTTCCAAATCTTCGCATTGGCACTTGAATCCGAAGAGTTTGCAGATGCCGTTATGAAAAAAATGTCAAAGAAGGGCAAGTAAATGTCTCTAGCCGGAAAAAGAATTTTTGTTACAGGCGGATCCCGCGGTATTGGATTAGCGATAGCGCTTCGGGCTGCCCGTGACGGCGCCTCAATTGCAATCGCGGCAAAGACTGCAGATCCAAATCCAAAACTGCCTGGAACAATCTTTACCGCTGCGGATGAGATTCGCGCAGCAGGGGGAGTGGCACTTCCAATTCAATGCGACATTCGTGATGAGAACCAGATTGAATCAGCGGTGCGCCAAGCTGCGCAAGAATTTGGCGGAATCGATATCTTGATTAATAACGCCAGCGCTATCAACCTGACTAAAACTGAAGCAACTCCGGCAAAACGATTTGACCTCATGTTCGATGTTAATGTGCGCGGAACATTCCTCACTTCACAGGCTGCTATCCCTTACTTACGCGAATCTGCCCAGGCAGGACGCAATCCTCATATTCTCAACCTAGCCCCGCCACTCTCTATGAACCCAAAGTGGTTCAAAAACCATGTTGCTTACACCATGGCTAAATACGGCATGTCTATGTGTGTTCTTGGAATGGCTGAAGAGTTTAAGCGCGATGGAATCGCTTCTAACGCTTTATGGCCTCGTACCGCAATCGACACTGCAGCACTCGCCATGATTCCAGGAATCGATACAGCAGCATGTCGTACCCCAGAGATTTTGGCAGATGCTGCCTACATAATTCTCAATCGTCCAGCTAAGGAAGCCACCGGCAATTTCTATGTCGATGATGAAGTACTGGCAAGCGAAGGAATTACTGATCTGGATAAGTACGCAGT
>WLDZ01000079.1 GCA_009704515.1 Actinomycetota bacterium | reverse complement strand
TTAACCATTAAGAATGGTCTTCAATAGCGCCCTCATTTCACACGGTTTTCACCATTTAACCACTCGCTCGGTTCAGCCTCACTTCACGCCTTGCAACGGTAAACTCGCGATATGGGATTCTTTACTGACGAGCGCACTAAGACTGCGCCAAAGACTCAAGATTCCAATGGTGGCCACGACCTTTTCGCGCATTACATCAAAAAAGAGAAGGTCGTTGAATCAGCTGTAACTGGAAAAGCTGTGAAGGCGCTCTGTGGAAAGAAGTGGGTGCCATCGCGCGACCCATCTAATTATCCAATCTGCCCAACATGTAAAGATATCTTCGAAGGGCTTCGCCCAGGCCCAGAAGATAGTGAATAACATTTAAAGTGAAGTTCCCGCGCTCTATCTATACATCGCTGATTGTTGTTCTCTTCGCAACTCTCTTTTCATCCCCGCCAGCTACTGCCGATGAAGAAGCGCGACAGATTATTTCAGGTTGGATGCCTTATTACTCGACAAAGAGATCTCTTGCGAGCATTGAGTCCAACACCGCGTATATAAATGAGGTAATGCCTTTTTGGTACACCCTTAAATACAATTCAACAAGCAAGAAGATGCGCATTACTGATCTCTATACGCCATTCGTTGGTCCCCGAGGCGCAAAACCATCAGTTGTTATTGATTCGTTAACCGCTCTAGGCATTAAAGCAATACCAACTATTACCGATGGAACTGATGAGAACGTTCTTTCGGGTCTGATGGCTAATCCAAAGTCGCGAACCGAGATGGTCGCACTTATTACAGCTCTTGTGGTTGATAATAAATTCGCTGGAATCGATTTAGATTTTGAGGGCTTCGCTTTTGTTGATAAATCTTCAACATGGAAAAATACTGCAGTAGCTTGGGTAGCACTTGTTAAAGAATTATCGGCATCGTTACGCCCTAAAGGTAAGTTGCTCTCTGTCTCTACTCCATATGTATTCGATCCAACTGCAAAGCAGAAGGGTTACTACTTTTACGAGTGGGCAAAGATTGGTCCATATATAGATCGTCTTAGATATATGGCATATGACTACTCAGTTGCTAGACCGGGACCAATTGGTCCGTTGGCGTGGACAGAGAAGACAATTCAGTATGCAGTTTCAGCGATGCCATCATCAAAAGTTTATTTAGGTTTACCCGGATATGTTCGAAACTGGATTACCGCAGTTGATGGAGTTTGTCCTGCAAATGTCGCAAAAGCCTTTAAAGTCAATGCTCGGACCGAACATCCAATGAGTTGGGTGCGCGATAATCGCGGAACTTTAGGTTTTGTTCCGCAATATAACGAGCAACATCAAGAGATGACTTTTGATTATCAGAGGCAGTACAACGGACAGACTGCAGCTGGTCTTGCCACAACTTGTACAGTCAAGCGCACAGTTTGGTATCAAGATCAGCGTGCACTGACTGTCAGAGCAGCCCTGGTAGCTAAATATAAATTAGGCGGAATCGCCATGTGGACCTTAGGCATGGAAGATGAAAATGCCTACGACGGAATTAAACAAATCGCACAAAGTCTGGCACAAAGTAAAGTTAAGTCCACGTTAACTATTGACCAGTCAGCTATCAACTATGGAGAGGCTATAACTCTTACAGGCTCACTTACGATTAAGAATGATTTACCAGTCAAGCAGGAGCCAGTTAGCATCGAGCGATATTCTGAGAAAAATGGTGCTTGGGAGTTACTTGCTTCGGTAATAACTGATGATTCTGGAAAGTTTTCAAAGGAACTTTACTTAGGCCAAAATTCAAAGCTAAGAATCACTACTAAAGAAAGTGAGTTTTTAACTGACAGCGAAAGTAACGAGATTGATATATCAATCTCACGATTACTTGTTTTGTCAGCACCTGCTTCGGTTCGCCAAGGTGAGAGCTTCACGGTCACAGGTTCAATCCGCCCTCGCATCGAAGCCAATCTGATTACGCTGGAAACTTTCTTGAACGGCAAGTGGGTTGCCTTCGGTGCAGCAGTACCGACAGATGCGCGTGGAGAATTTAAGTTTGTCGTAAAGAACACAAAGCGCGGAGTCCTCAATCTGCGCGTGAGCGCTGCCGCGCAAGATCTCTACCCAGTCACGACCTCTCCACAGTTTTCTATTCTGATACGTGGTCCATTCACTCCAGAATTGGTTAAATAGACCAGTGATGGTCAAGACAGCAGATGCAGTAGAGGCGCAAATTCGAGAGATCTTTTCGAATAATTCTCCATGGGTCACAATTGTTTGGGATGACCCTGTAAATCTGCAGAGCTATGTCACATATGTCTTTATGGAGCTCTTTGGGTATTCCAAGGCAAAGGCGACAGAGCTAATGCTGCAGGTTCACAATGAAGGGAAAGCCGTTGTTTCAACTGGCGGTCGCGAAGAGATGGAGCACGATGTTGCTCGCCTTCATGAATACGGACTCTGGGCGACAATCCAGCGAGGAGACCAAGCAATCTGATGGCTGCCTCTGATGGATTTAAGCGCCATGGTGAACACTCTTATCTCATTCAATTTGATGAGAGCGAGAAAGATGTTCTTATCAATCTCTGTGAACAAATAATCGAACTCTTAGCAGAACGCGTCGATCATGGTCATGAAGATCCCTTAGCTGCCATGGTTGGAATAACTTCACACGATGCACCGCCAGATGATGAAGTACTTCACCGTCTCTTGCCAAATGCATATGCAGATCAAGTAGATGCAGCAGAGTTCCGTCGTTATACCGAATCAACTTTGCGCGGAAAGAAACAAGCTCATGCAATGTCGATTCGCATGGCGCTGAAAAGTTCTCCAGAGGGAGATGTCGAACTCGACCACGACAGTGCAAATGCTTGGCTCGGTGGGCTCAACGATATTCGCTTAGCTTTAGGCGTTCGCTTAAAGATTGAAGATAACAACTATGAACATCTTGAGCTACTAACTCCAGATGATCCGCTCCGCGGTGTTTATGCCGTCTATAGCTGGCTCGGCTGGTTGCAAGAGTCTCTTTTGGAAGCTTTGATGAGCGAAGTAGATTAGAATTCTCATATGGCTCTGACTATCTCGCAACAAATCGTCGATGCGATTCTCGAACAATCGCGCGTTGAATACCCCGACGAATGCTGCGGCGTAATTCTTGGTCCAGTTGGTTCTGATTCGCCAGTTCGCCTGAAGCCGATGATTAATGCGGCGCACTCACCAACTTTTTATGAGTTTGATCCCAAAGATTTACTCGCGCTCTACCGTGAAGTCGATGATAAAGATGAAGAAATTGTTGTCATCTATCACTCGCACACAGAGACTGAGGCGCGTCCTTCGCGCACGGATATCGCCTATGCGGGCGAGCCAGGGGCGCATTACGTCCTAGTTTCTACACGCGAAGAGATTGCACCTGCGACTGAATTCCGCTCATTTCGCATTATTGATGGGGTTGTAACCGAAGAAGAAGTTTCAATTACCGCATAGGCCTTATTTTCGTCATAATACGGTTATGTCTATTGAGGTCCGTATTCCAACAATTCTTCGCCCATATACAAAAGATCAAAAATCAGTCGAAGCCGCGGGTACAACCCTGAGCGCTGTGATTACTGACCTTGATTCGCAGTATGCAGGTTTAGCAGAGCGCCTTCTCGAAAACGGTGCGCTCCGACGTTTTATTAACATCTACATCAACGACGAAGATGTTCGTTTCCTTGGCGGTCTTGATGCCCCTCTTAAAGATGGCGATTCAGTCACCATCTTGCCTGCCGTCGCTGGCGGCAGCAAGTAAATTTAATGGCGCGCTTTGATTCGCTGGCAGCATCGGTGGGAAATACTCCACTGATTGGTCTGCCACGTTTATCGCCTGCGCCAAATGTTCGTCTTTGGGCGAAGATGGAAGATCGAAATCCAACAGGTTCAATTAAAGATCGCACCGCTATCTCTATGGTTGATGAAGCAGAGAAGAGTGGACTACTTAAACCTGGCGCCACAATTCTTGAACCAACGAGTGGCAACACTGGCATCTCACTTGCGATGGCAGCAAAAGTTCGTGGATATAAATTAATTT
This sequence comes from Actinomycetota bacterium, assembly GCA_009704515.1. The sequence goes on along the minus strand of WLDZ01000079.1, from coordinate 1,013 downwards.
GTGTAATGCCTGAAAACACCAGCCCGGAAAGACGTCAACTTTTGGAGATGTGGGGCGCAGAGATTATTTCTTCGCCTGCTGCCGGCGGGTCTAACGAAGCAGTAAGAGTTGCAAAAGAGATTGCAGCTGCAAATCCTGATTATGTCTTTCTCTATCAATATGGAAATCCTGCAAATACTTTGGCGCATTACAAAGGAACAGGTCCAGAGATATTTAAAGATCTTCCAACGATTACCCACTTCATCGCAGGACTCGGAACAACTGGAACACTGATGGGCGCCGGTCGTTATTTGCGTGAGCAGAACCCTGATATTCAAATCATTGCTGCAGAGCCACGTTACGGCGAAGTTGTTTACGGGCTTCGCAATATCGATGAAGGTTTTGTCCCTGAACTCTATGATGCATCTGTATTAAGTCGCCGCTTCTCAGTAGGCGCAGAAGATTCAGTAAAGCGCGTACGCGAGCTTCTTCATATTGAAGGTATCTTCGCTGGCATCTCAACAGGTGCGATTCTTCATGCAGCGCTTGCCCTTGGAAATGAAGCGGTGAAAGCAGGCCGTAGCGCAGATATTGCATTTATTGTCTGCGATGGCGGATGGAAATACCTCTCTACTGGCATTTATGGCAGCGAAGTAGATACCGCAACGCAAGAGCTAGATGGAACGCTCTGGGCTTAAGAAGCTTGGGCTTAATTCCACCTTTCATCCCTCTACATCGTACGATTAGCACATGAGCGATGCACCTATTGGAATCTTTGATTCTGGCGTCGGCGGATTAACGGTTGCACGAGCAATAATCGATCAACTTCCACACGAATCAATTCTTTACATTGGCGACACCGCGAGAGGCCCTTACGGTCCGCGGTCGCTGGCAGAAGTTCGTGATTTCTCACTCGAGACTCTCGACTTTCTTGTTGGAGAAGGCGTCAAAGCGATAGTGATTGCATGTAATACTGCCAGTGCCGCAATGTTGCGCGATGCACGTGAACGTTATTCCGTTCCAGTTATCGAAGT
>WLDZ01000078.1 GCA_009704515.1 Actinomycetota bacterium | reverse complement strand
TTCATTCTCGCTTCGGTGAGCGCCATGGCTGAACTTAACAAGGTGGCTTTAATCCCCTTGAGTTCATTTTCTAGCTCGGTGATTCTTTCATCGCCGCCCTTGAGATCTAAAATACTTTCTCGACCACTTTTGGCACGCCCAGCCAATAAAACAAGTTGTTCGTCAGGATCTCCGCTTGTTCCCCACTTTTTTAAGAAGGCGTTAAGAGATGCTCTTCGCTCTTGTAGATGATTCAGTCGGTCGGGATCAGCTTCCAGCGATGTTTGATAGGACGAAAGCTCGCGCGATGCTTCGTCAAGAATATAGAAAGCCTCAGCAAATTGATCTGCAATAGCATCTAAACGAGAGTCACGACCTTTAGCGCCTTCAAGAGCCTTCTTAGCAGTACCTAAAGCTGTGAGCGCACCACCTTCTTCATCACTTGCTGCTGATGTTGCAAGAGTTGAGGCTTGGCGCAGATCTTCGACGCTCGATAGCCTTGAAATCTCATCGACGATAGATGAGTACTCATTTCTAACTGCTTTAAGTTTTCCCCATTCTGAAAGGAAACTTTCGAGTTCGGCAATTTCAGAATCTCGTTGAGAGGATGCCAGCTTCATCGACTTAATGCGATCACGAAGATCTAGATAGGCGTTGTAAACCGAGGAATATTTCTGATGCGCCTCTTCTATAGATGCGCCTCCAAATTTATCAAGTAATTCGCGCTGACGAGAAGTTTTTGACAATGCGATATTTGCAGACTGACCATGAATCTCGATTAATTCGCTGGATAAATCGCTAAGAACACTTGCGGGAACAGATGTTCCATTTGCTGATGCTTTGCTTTTACCTTCATTTGTAACGGAGCGCGTAAAGATAATTTGTCCATCCTCAATCGCACAACCGCTCTCTTCAACTTTTCCACGAAAATGGGAATCGATTCTAGAAGGTAGCGCGAAAGTCGCTGATGCAGAGAGGCGTTCAGATGAATGCCGTACGAGTGAACTATCCGCCTTGCCACCAAGAACTAAATGGAGGGCGGTGAGAATCATTGTTTTACCGGCGCCTGTTTCACCAGTAAGCACATTAAGCCCTGGGCTTAGTTCAAGATGGGATTCTTCAATGATTCCGAGATTACGAATTGAAATCTCTTCTAGGAATGATCGATCACTCACCACGCCATCCTTCGACCGGTAATTTAAACTTTGCGACAAGCCGATCAGTGAATCGAGTCGCTTTGATATGTGCGAGCTTAATTGTGTGTGGATTGCGAGTAATCACAACTCGATCGCCAGCCATTAGGGGCAGCTTACGAAGGGCATCTGCCGACAGAAGGGCCTTCTGTGATTCTACAGTTACAACAATCTCTGACTTTGTTGAGATGACCATTGGACGCGAGAAGAGCGCATGGGCTGAAATTGGCAACAATACAAAGGCATCAACTTCAGGCCACATAATCGGGCCTCCAGCGCTAAAAGCATACGCAGTAGACCCTGTTGGTGTTGAACAAATTAGCCCGTCACATCCCCAATGCGAGAGGGGACGATGATCAATTTCAAGAAAAAGTTCTACCATCGTCGTGCTATCGCGTTCGACAGTGATTTCGTTAAGAGCCCATCCTTCGGAAATAACTGCACCATTTCGTACTACGGAATATCCAAGAACCATGCGGTCTTCATGCAGGTAAGTGCGGTCTATGACACTCGCCGCTATATCTTTAATTGATGGTTTTTCAACTTCGGCCATAAATCCCACATGACCTAAATTGATTCCGAGCAATGGAATATTTCGTTCGAGTGTGATCTCGGCTGCCCGCAAGATTGTTCCATCTCCACCGAGGACGATTGCAATTTCTACTTGCTGGTTTGCTAAATCAGATGGTGTTACTGATTTTACGCCTTCGATTGTTGCATCAGATATCGTGACAAGATTGAAATCTGCATTACTTAGTAGCGATGCTAGCTCTTGCGCAGAAGACAAAGCCTCATCACGCGAAGGATTAACAACAAGAACAGCTATTCTTTTACTCATGCTGGACCATCCGCAATCGCTTTATCTAGCGCTTTTTCATCAATGCTTTCTGCGCCTCGTCTTAACCACAAGAAATATTCGACATTGCCTGCCGGACCTGGAAGCGGGCTTGCGGTAATTCCCATAGTGCCGAGTCCTACATCATAAGCAGATTGAGCAACCTCCATCACAGCTGACTTGCGTAGCTCTGGATCGCGTACCACTCCCCCAGCACCGAGTTTCTCGCGACCAACTTCAAACTGAGGTTTTACCATCAAAACAAAATCGGCATCAGAGCGGGATACGGCGGCTAGGGCAGGTAGAACTAGCGAGAGCGAAATGAAGGAGAGATCTGCAACAACGAGTTCTACTGGAACTCCGACTTGATCGCCCGTCAGGTGGCGAATATTTGTGCGGTCCAGAATCGTTACTCTCTCATTAGTTCGCAATTCCCAAGCTAATTGTCCGTAGCCCACATCCACAGCAATCACTTTCTCAGCCCCGCGGCGCAAGAGAACATCGGTAAATCCACCTGTGGATGCGCCTGCATCTAGGCAAATTCGCCCTTCGACTTTTACATCAACGAAGGAATCCAAAGCGCCTGCCAGTTTATGTCCACCACGAGAGACGAAGTCATCGCGGTCACCTTGCAAAACTATTGAGGTCTCAGCATCTACTTGGGTTGCTGGCTTAGTAGCTGGAATTCCATTAACAAGTACAGAACGAGACTCGATGAGATCAGCCGCTTGCTCACGCGATCGCGCAAGTTCACGCCGTACTAGCTCTGCATCGAGACGAGTCTTCATTTAGTGACTTTCATGAAACTTTCTTATAATCCATCAATTGAATTAAGTGAATCTTGAAGTTTCTTATGGAGCGCTTCAAAGCGTGCAGCATGTTCGCTGAGATCGCTTGAATCAATCTCCTCTAGCTCGCGACGAACCCCATCAACAATATTCTCAGGCGCGACCGATTCACTATTCTCATGAGCAGTTACATTGTCCTGATTACTCATCTCTTAACAACCTTCGCCTTCTTTGATGAAGCACTCTTCTTTTCACTTTTTTTCTCGCTCTTAGCTGCCTTCTTCTTTGAAGATGGCGCTAAAGTGGATTCAAGTTTATCGAGACGTTTCTGAAGCGCATCGAATTCTTCGCGCTTAATAAAGCCCATCTTTGCAACGCTTGCCTCAACTTCTTCATGAATCTTCGCCTTAATTGATTCAGCGCTATCTCTCGCCCAATCATTGAGGGCGGAACCGACTTCACTTGGAGTTCGCTCCCCAGCAGAGAGCTGGTTGACATAACCCTTAAGGGTTGCAAATAGCTCGGAGAGGGGCGTAGGGGTCTTGGACATATGGCAAGAGTAGCCGTTTACGGTGACTTGAGGCTTACCGTAACGCCAACTTAGAGCCGCGTAATGCTCTCACTCTCGATCTGCCAGCGACTTGCCAGGCCAGTGGGGCTCTGCCAAAAACGCCTGCGCACCGAGCCTGAGACTTCTATCCATTCTCCGCCCTTAAACGATAAAGCTGTGCGGCGATTCTTTGCACTCCAGGAAGCGATATCAAGAGTGTCGACACCATCTCGTTTTTCGCGAGAGATTATTAAGCGGAATTCGACGACATGTTCTCCGCTGGGTAGCTCTTTATCTGTGGCGGGGGCTGAGACTCGACCTCTAAGTAAACAATCATTAAAAGAGTAATCCTCTAGGAGTTCGTTCTCAGTTTTTATAGCGCTTTTCTTTGCCATCATTAATCCATATCTTTCATGAGAGGAGATCGAATGGCACCTCTGCTGAAATACGGAATTTATAGAGCTGGAGAGCTACAGAGAACAGATTCTCTTAGGGCTGTGGAGAAGTTACTGCTGTGAACGCTCCGCAGCATCGGTCTCTTCATCTTCGTCAAGAAGAGCACATTTACCAAACCATTCGCGTGCTTCATCAATTCGGCCAGAGGCCTCAAGTGCATCTGCATAGGCGTAACGAATACGCAGTGACCAAGGTTCGCGATCGTTTTGAAGTTCACGACATTGCAAGGTAACTACTGCTGCATCAAATTCACCTAGATCTCGTCTGGCGCCAGCTGCGACAATTCGCATTTCAACTTCTTCGGCCTTTGCGAGTCGGGCAACTTCTGGAGAACCAGCCATTTTTAGGGCTTTTAGCGGGTTCCCGAGCCCTCTTTCACAATCTGCCATAACAGGCCATGAAGTTACATCGCCAGAGATTCGATTCGCTGCACGAAGCTCCTTGAGAGCAATTTCGAAATGACCGGCACGATATGCGGCGTAGCCAGCGGTCTCGCGAACAACTGCAAGACGCCCCGCGTGATACGCAGCAGCTGTTGCATGCTTATGTGCAAGTTCTGGATCGATATCCATATAAAGATTTACGCAGACCATATGCCGCGCAACAACCTTTGCATTCTCTGCAGAGAGACTAAGCAACTCTGCACGAACACTCTTCTCTAGCTCTTCACCAGTAACATGTTCAGGAATATCAGGTTCAAAAATTCGTGGACGAACTCTAGATGGATCGCGCTCCATTGGAGCTGGACGAAAACCGCGTGGATCACTTACTCCGCGACCATCAGAAACATTACGCGTTGCTCCTGCTCTATCGTCGCGACCACCACGTCCAGGGCGACGTTCGTCGGAACGTTCGCCCCGATTAGATGGGCGTGAATCGGTGCTGCGCGAATCCCCGCCTCGAGGAGATGATGGTCGGCGGTCATCAGAGCGTCCGCCGGGAGATGATGGGCGACCTGATGATGAACGATCGCCAGGACGAGAAGAGGGACGACCGCTACTTGGTCGTCCTGAAGAAGGACGAGCACTGGAAGGCCGACCAGAAGATGGTCGATCGCTGCTTGGTCGATCGTTACGTTCTGTCATTTTTCTCTCCCATCGAGAATTGTGCATAACCATATAAATTAAAAAAATAAATGGTTAGAAAATAAAAAAGGGCGCTCACATTGCTGTAAGCGCCCTTTTTATAAAAGAAGTCCGGCAACGTTCTACTCTCCCACAAAGTCACCCGTGCAGTACCATCGACGCTGTGAGGCTTAACTTCCGGGTTCGGAATG